>JADLCA010000042.1 GCA_020847495.1 Candidatus Hydrogenedentota bacterium
AACATCCACTATCCGGAAGAGAAGCGCGAAGAAATCCGCGAAGCCGGCTGGGAGTATGGAACCTACGTATGTCCTCTTTACGAAGGCGACATCGATCATGGCCGCGTGATTCGCATCCTCGCGGAGGCGGGCTACAAAGGGGATGTCTATATTGAGAACGAGTCGCTGAGGAAATGGGAGACTGCGGAAGAGCGCCAGAAAGTACTGGGGCGCGAAGTGGCCCACCTTTGGGAGCAAATCAAGTCCTTTGGCTGACACGGACACACCCAGGTTTCCGCGATGGAGCGTGCTGGGGCTGATGCTGTTGGGCATGGCCTTCGTGTTGCTGGCCGTTCTGCTGGCGCAACGCTGGGAGCTGGCTCCGAAACTGTCTCTCGATTTCCGGGGCGAGCGCGGCCAAGGCACGGCTGAACGCACGGAAACCGGCTACTCGCTTCGTTTCACCACGTCAACCAATATCTACCGCCGCACCTATCGCGGCGATTTGGGGATTCAGCGGGAAACAGGAGAAACCACGCCGATTGCCCTGGTGTTTGACCCGGAAGACCCGAGCCGTTTCCAGCCGATGACGGTTTCGTACCGTCCAGGCGTGGTGGTCGCCGCGCTGTTTCTCCTGGGCATGGGCTGTGTGCTGTACGCGCGCGTGCTCGTGCAGCGTGTGCAACGCGCCCAACGTGGCGTCATGCGTGCCAAAAGCGTTACGAAGAAGCCTTCCTGAAGAACAGCACGTCCTGCGCCGCCGTGTCTGTTTGGATCACTCCAGAATCCGTGGGCGCCATCGCAGCCCATGTGCCATCCGCGCCGCGCTTCACCTCCGCCTTGCCCCAGGGGGACATGAAGCGCAAGGTGCCGCCCGCCGTGCTTTCGATACGCACTTCGCCCACGGTGCCGTCGGCCATGCTTGCGGACACGAGGAAACCGCCCTGCGTGCGCAGCGTGCGGAACTCCGCCGTGAGATGTCCCGGCCACGCGGGGAACACGCGGATGACATCACCTACGCTCTGCAGCACCAGTTCGGTCACCGGTAATGCCGCGCCGAACATTTCCGTGTAGTGTCCGAAGTCATTGAACTTGTACCGGGGATCGAGCCGGTTGAAGCTCAGTGTGCCGTTGCGCCGTTCGCGGCGATCCAGTTCCGTGCGCAGCCAGTCATAGGCATCCGGCGTGTTCAAGCGCGCGCGCGCGACCGCGAGCATGATCGGCGCGTTGTTGCCGTTGTGCTCGAGAACCGAGAGCGTGTGGGCGAACTTCGCACGCTCCGCTTCGGGTGACGCGAACGTGATTACGTCGCACGGGAACACCGGTGTCGTGGGCACCGGGATGTTGTATCTAGTCGGTGGGGCGTCCTTGACATCCACCACGAGCTGGGCGTCATCCGCGGACGTGGGATAGTCAGGCAGCAGGCGATCGGCCTCTTGCCAGCGCGCCTCCTTGCCGGCATCGACGCCCAAGGTTCTTGCGCCCTCGATCGCGGCCTGGAAGATGTAACGGAACATGGCGATATCAAACGCGCAGTCTTTGTTGCGCTCGAAGTTCGCGGTCCAGCCCCAGTGTTCGGGCGACACGCTCGGCGCGAGCACAACACGATCCCCGCTCCGTTCGCAGCGGGCCACAAAGTCCGCCTGGAAATCCGCGACATCGCGCACCGCGGGATAGGCAACCTGTTCTAGAAACGCGCGGTCGGGGTGGTACTTGTAGTGCCACCAGAGCGGCTGCACGCTGAATCCGTTCACGCCTTGCGTGAAGCCCCACACGTGATGGATGTACTGGCGTCCGCCGGGCATTTTGGCCGTCGCGGGGTCCGGAGCTTCGAATGCGAACAGCACGTGCGGAATGTAGGCGCCGGACAGATCAAAGACCGTCTTCGCAAGCCACCGCGCGCGCGGAAGGTAGCCCGTCATGAGGCGATCATACGGTTCCGTGATCTCGCATTGGTTGGCCGCATAGGCCGACCAGTACGTCTGTTGCAGGTTGTAGTTTGTATGGTAATCGCCGTGCCACGCGGGCTTGTCATCGAGCATTCCCGCGAAAAGGCCCGTGCTGATCACACCGGGCTTGGACACGCAGCGCAGGAAGTACAGGTTGCGGTACCACACGCGTTCGAGCACTTCGTCCTGAATTGCGATGCCGCTGCGGCTCCAGAAGGTCTCCCAAACGGCCATATGGTCCTTCCAGCGGTCGGACAGGCCGCTTGTGACGGCGCCGCGCGCGAGATCCGCGGCGCTTTCCGCGACCGCGCTGCTTTCGAATGAAGTCACGACCGAGGCGCATGCGTTCGGGCCGTCCTGAGACAGGGCGAGGGCAAAGCGCATCCCGGGCCAGTCCAGGTCGCCGGGGATTTGTTGCGCGACCCAGGTAGCCACCGGATTACCGCCGGTTTCGGGCGCGGGGATGTCGTCGGACTGGACCGGTTCCACGGCGCACTGTACGTGGGCCGGCTGGCCGGCGGGACTGTCGAGGCGCTGCACGACGATGACGTTGCCGTCGGCCGCGATGAATATGCGATAAGCTCCGGCGCTGGTGTGCACGTCGAGACAGGCCCGGCGAAGGTCCAGCCGGGCAACCAACGGCGGGACTGCGGCGCCGCGCACGCGCAGGACGCCACACGCGCGCGGGCACGGATACGCGTGGGCGTGATACGCGTCTTTTCCCGACCACGTGCTGCCCGCGGGCAGGATGTACTCGCGGTTGGTCCATTCGGGTTGCGGCCCGAGTTCCAGCAGGCGCGCCAACGTAGGCATGGGCGGGTTGAGCGGCGAGTCCAGACGCGCATCCCACACGTCGTTCTTGGTGACTCGGATGACGAGGTCGTTGCCTTCGGCAAAAACCAGCGCATTGAGGTCGCCGTTCCCCAGGATGACCGCGTCGTTGATGGGTTCGCCCAGGGTGCCCAGGGGCACCGCGGCCCGGTCCAGGGCGGCCGGGAACGGGGCTTCCGCGAAAGCGGGCGTGCCAGCGGCGAGTAACGCAATTAGAATGGTCTGTCCGAGTTTCCTCATCCCAAGTCCCCCCGTGTGCAGGCCCCCTAGGCTTTGAGAGGCCAGTGTTCGTTGTCGGTTCGCGCGGTCTGCAGATAGGTTTCGATGTGCTCCACGATGTCGGGATGCTGATCGGCGACATTGGTGGTTTCGCCGACGTCCTTTGTGAGGTCATACAGCTCGAGAGGCTGATCGATGCCGAGTCGTACTGCCTTCCAATCGCCGTGGCGTACCGCCTGTTTGATTCCACCCTCGTGAAACTCCCAGTACAGGTACTCGTGCTGCACCGCCATGCGCTTGACCCCGCCTGCGCCCAGCAGCCGGAACGCCTGCATCATCGACATGCCGTCGAGGCCTTCGGGTGCCTTCGTGCCCGCCACCTCCGCCGCCGTCGGCGAAAAGTCCCAGAACGTCCAAACGTGCTCGCTGGTGAGGCCGGGAAGCAGTTGCCCGGGCCAGCGCGCGATCATGGGCACGCGAATGCCGCCCTCGTAGAGGTCGCGCTTGATACCGCGCAGGGGGCCATTGTCGTCAAAGAACTCCGGGTCGGCGCCGCCTTCCATGTGGGGGCCGTTGTCGCTGGTGAAGAAGACCAGCGTGTTTCCGTCGATCCCAAGTTCCTTGAGCTTGTCGAGCACGCGCCCCACGTCGCGGTCCATGCGCGTGATCATGGCCGCGCGGCCCTTTTCCGGGTTGGGCCAGGGCTTGTCAGCATAGGGGCCGTAGTCCGGAACTTCCATGCCATCGCCCAGTACGCGGCCCGCCTCGTTGTTCGCGTGCGGCGTCGTCATGGCTAGATACAGGAAGAACGGTTCTTTGTGACGGCGCTCGATAAAGTCCAGAGCCTCCTGCGCGATGAGGTCGTGCGAGTAGACTTTCTTCTCCACCGCCACGCCCTTGTCGGTGGGACTCTCCACGTTGCCTTCCAGCGCCACTTTCTCCTGATTGCGCCAGAGAAACTCGGGATAGTAGTTGTGTGCGTGCCCCTGATCGAGGTACCCGAAAAACTCGTCGAATCCCTGAAGATTGGGAATGCCGGTGGTGTCCTCGTTGCCAAGTCCCCACTTGCCCATGAGTCCGGTGGCGTAGCCCGCGTCCTTGAGAACTTTCGCCACCGTCACGTCGGTGGGGCGCAAGGGCACGCGTTGGTTTCCGCGAATCCAGCAATGACCCGTGTGCAGGCCGGTCATGAGCGCGCACCGCGACGGCGCGCACACCGTGCTGCCCGCGTAACACTGGGTGAAGCGGATGCCTTCGGATGCCATCCGGTCAATGTTTGGGGTCTGGATGACCTTTTGCCCGTAACAGCCGAGGTCGCCGTAGCCGAGGTCATCCGCGAGAATGAAGATGATGTTGGGGCGCTGGGCGTTTTCCGCGGCATCTGTCGTTCCCGCGCAGCCTGCCGCCAGCAGGCTTCCCCCCGCGGCAGCCCCCGCGGTCCGCAGCCATTCCCTCCGGTTCATGCGCATGGCGGGTCCCTCCCAGTTGATCGGCAGTCTCAGTCCGCTTATCTTAGCGCCGCTTCAACCCTGGGACAATGACAACGTTGGGAGTTCAACCTATGTGCAGCAAACCCTTGACCTTGGCCGTCACCGTACTTCTGAGCGCACTTGCGGGGGGCGCCGTGGCCGCCTCGCTGTTGGCGCCGCGCGTGGCGGAAGCACAAAGCTCGGTCGTGCGTGGTGAGCGTTTCGAGTTGGTGGATGCCGCGGGCGCTGTCACGGCCACGCTGGGTCCGGGTCACAACGCCGCGCCGCGCCTGACTCTTTTCGGCAAGGACGGCAAGCCCAGTATTCTCCTCGCCGTTAACCCCGTGAGCGGCGGGAACATCTTCATGCTCGACAGCGAGGAGCGTGCCCGGGTCAATCTGCTCGTGACGCCGGATGGACAGCCCTTCCTTCACTTCCTCGACGCGGAAGAACGGGGCCGCGCCAGCTTTGGCCTGACCGTCGAAGGCGATCCAAAGCTGTACATCTGTGACAAAGACGGTACGCCGCGCGCCACGCTGCGCGTCGCCCCGGACGGAACCCCCGGTCTCGACTATGCCGACGCCGCGCCGCCGGTGCTGCCATCGAATGACCCCAACGAAGCGCCGTGACCTGGGACTCAAGTCACCTCATTCAGAAGTCGATCGCATCGAGTCCGGGGATCGAGGAATCGAGCGGAATTGTCTCAATGTGGGTCGCGCCGAGTTTTGCCAGCTCGAAACGCGCTTTCGCAAGCGGCAGAACTTTGTTCGTCGTGTCGAGCTTGATCGTGAACTCGGTGAAGTTCACCCCTTCCTTGATCGTGGGCTCGTCGCCAAACAGGCGATTCGACTTGAGGTAGTCCATGAGCCGGGGCACGTCGGCGGTGCGCCCGTTGAACAGCAGCAGCACCTTGTTCTCCGCGAAAATCGAGCCGTACAGGTTCAGGATGAACATGCGGGCGAGGTCGTATTTCACGGGATGATTGCGCAGCGCCGGATAGACCCAGATGCCCGCCTCGGACGCCATGATTTCGTCGACAATCTTCAGTCCGTAATTCGCGATGGCGCTGCCGGTCTGGGTGATCTCGAGTCCGAAATCGACGGACGCGTTTTTCACCTTCGCTTCGGTCTTGCCCCAAGTCTCGTAGATGACGATGCCGGATTCGATGCGAGGCGGGGTCTTGAACTTCTGCACCGAGAACGTGCTGTGCGATTCGCCGAAGCCGAGCGCCTGTGCCTTGGCCTTGAACCACTCCAGCGCGATGTACGGCATTTCCGAGACCATGGTGACGAGCTTCTTCTTCGCGAGCAGCCCGCGGAGCCACACGTCGCAGGAGTCGGTCACGCCATCTGCGATAATGACGATACGCACGGAGCCACGCTCAAGGCCGAGCACCTTCTTCAGCTCAATGGTCTGGTTGTATTCGTATTTGAATTCGAGCACGCGTTCGCGAACCCAGTCGTCGCCGCCGATGGCCACATCGACTTCGCCGACGGCGAGCTGGGACCCGAACTCCTGCGGGCGCCCGTCCCACCCAAGGAGAAAGGAGGTCACGGGAAAGGTGCTGGGGCCGCCCTTGTCGTAGCCGCGCGTGGGAAAGCCCGCGTTCTTGAGGAGTTCAATAAGGCTGCCGCCGCGGTTGGGGTCGGCCAGGGACCCCGCGGGCAATCCGATGATGAGGGATTCGTCGTTCATGAAGACCTGCTTCCTTCTTTCTATTTCCGCATCCAAACAATACCGTTGCGCCGCGCGAACGCCCATGTCCTCGCGCCCCGAATAAGTCCCGGGCCCATGCGCACCGGGCCCGGCGCGTACAGCGCCTTCTGGAGCGCGTCCGCGTGCGGGTAGACCGCGAACTCGCGGAACCCGGCCGCGCGGCCCAGCCGCCGGATCAGGGCGGGCGGCATATCCTTTTCCGTGACGCCGTAGTCCCGCGCCGCCTGCCGTGACTCCGCTGAGGCCGCGTGCCCGTACCCGGGCTCCGATGTCACACAGACGCCGCCTGGCCGCAAGGCGCGGTACACCGCGCGCATCGCGGCCGCCTCGTCCGTCGCGTGATGCAGCGACGAGAAGAAGACGGCGCAGTCAAACGCCTCGACGAACGCGAGCGCTTCGTAGTCGCTCTCGACGAAACACAGATTGTCCAGGCCTTCAGCCTGCGCGCGCTCCGTTGCGTGCCGGACCGCATCGGGCGAGATATCCTGCCCGGTGGCCGTGTAACCCCTCCGCGCGAAGAAGCGGCTGGTCCATCCCGTGCCACAGCCCAAGTCCAGCAGCTTGCCCGGCGGCGGGGGCAGCAGCGCCATCACCGCGCCGATCTCCATCAGGAGCGCCCCGCAATCCGGGTCCGAAAACGGCTTGTTCAAAGCATGCTGCAGCGCGCCCTCGCCGATGTTCCTCAGATAGTCTTTCTCGCCCTGCTTTGCCATGCGGAGACCTTCTCACGGTCCGGCAAGCCGGTCACAGCACGTGGCGGAACACCATGTAACCTTCGGCCGCCTCCACGCTGATTTCGCGCCCGCGCACGCGGGCAATGTATTCGACGTTCTGCGCGCTCGAATGGTGGATCGGATCGCGCATCTGCGACTTGTGCATGCCGAGCGCCGTCAGCTTGTGCTCGAGGAAGCCGCTGATATCCACGTAGAAGTTCGGATGGAACTTCTCGCGCTCGAGGCTCCAGAACAGTGACGTGTTGTCGTATCCCAACACGATCCGTTGAAACGGTTTGATGCTCGGCACACCCGGTCTGCACGCGGTCCACGCCGCGCGAAACACCGCCTCGTGGTCCTGGTTGTATGACGATACCGGCAACGCCAGCATGGTCGGTTTCACTTTGTCGAGGGCGAGCTTGCACTCGCGCTCGAACTTCGCCACCAAATCGCGCCGCGGAATCGCGTCCATGCGCAGGTGCGTATCTTCATCGCGGTAGAGAACTTCCCAGTCGTCTACTTTCAGGTACTTCATGACCCCGGCCAGTTCCTGCTCGCGCGTGGTGCCGGCCACCATCTCGGACGTCCCGTCGTAATGCTTCAGATCGCCGACCGAGCAAACGATGCAATACACCTCGCCGCCGAGGTGCTTGATGCGCGCCATGGTCCCGGCGCACCCGAAGCACTCATCATCGGCGTGCGGGGCGATGACCAGCATGCGCTGCTGCGAGAGAAACTTGTCCTCAGGAGTCAAAGTCCTTTCTCCTTGATCAGTGTATCGTAGACAGATTCGATGCGCGCCACCATCTTCTCCAGGGAGAATCCCGAAGCGGCTTCCCGGGCCACGGCGCTCATGCGGACCCGCAACACCGGATCCCGCCACAAACGAAGGATTGCGCCCGCCAAGGCGTCCACATCGCGCGACGGCACCAGCAAGCCCGTCTCGCCATCCTGCAAGATGTCCGGGATGCCGCCCACGGCGCTCGCCACCACGGGCGCGCCCGCGGCGCCTGCTTCCAAAAGGACCCGTCCCATGCCTTCATTCAGCGAGGGCACGGCGCATGCATCCATGGCCGCCATGAGTTCCGGCACGTCGTGACGCAAGCCCAAGAACCGGAATCGTTCCCCAAGATCGGCGGCCTGCGCGCGCAAATCTCCTAAGAGCGAACCGTCACCCGCCAGGATAAAATGGGATTCCGGCGCTTCCCGCAGGACCGCGCGCGCCGCCTCGATAAAATACGCGAACCCTTTGACGGGTTCAAGGCGGCCGACGGCCCCGGCCAGAAGCGCGTCCGGGGGAATGCCCAATTCCCGGCGGGTGTCCGTGCGGCGCGCAATGGCCTGCGGATAGGGGCTGAGGTCGATTCCGCTGAAGATCGCCTCCCACTGCCTGCGGTGTCCAACGCCCTCGGCGACATGCTCGTCGATGCCGCGCCCGGTGAGCGCGATGAGCCGGTCCGTCCTGCGGGCGGCCTGCCGCTCCAGCCGGGTAAAGAAGGCCGTCAGTCCGGCGTTGAAATAGCCGAAGAAGATGTGGCCGTGCGGTGTGTGCACGATGATTGGCACCCTGGCGTGCGCCGCGGCCATACGCCCCAGGTAGCCGGCCTTTGAGGTGTGCGTGTGCACGATGTCGTAGCGCCGTTCGCGGAACAAGCGCCTCAGCGCGAAGTAGGCGCAGGCATCGTGCCAGGGATCGGGGTTGCGCACCAGCGAGGGCACGCGCGTAATTGCGATGCCGGCCGCCCCGATCGCAGCCTCAATGCTCCCTTCGCTGCCGTACGTCGGTCCGCTGATGAGGTCCACCTCGAACCGGTCGCGGTTGGCCAGGCGCACCGTGTGAAAGGTATTCTCCTGTGCGCCGCCTTTACACAGGCGCGTGATCACATGTGCGACGCGGTACCGCTTCATGCGCCAGACCCCACGGTCTCGAGGACGCGCCGCGTGAAGGTGGTCCAGTTCAGCTCGCGCTCCACCCGTTGCCTGCCATTGTGCCCCAGGCGCCGGGCCAAGTCCGGGTCGGTGAGAATGCGCATGAGCGCGTCCGCGAGGGCGTCCGCATCGCCAGGTTCGACAAGAAGGCCGGTCTCGCCATCGAGGACCGCGTCCACGACCCCGCCGGAGCGGCCCGCAACCACCGGTTTGCCGTGGGCGTGGGCCTCGGTGAAGACCAGGCCAAAACCTTCGACCTGTCCGCGGGCATCCGTGCCCGTGGGCAACGCGAACACGTCACACAGGGCGTACAACGCTGCCACACCTTCGTCATCCAAGCGGCCCGCAAACGTGACGTGATCGCGGATGCCAAGTGTGTGCGCGAGCCGGCAACATGCGCTCATCAAAGGGCCTTGGCCCACGATGACAAGGTGCGCATCGGGAACCCGCGGCAGGACGCGCGCCACCGCTTCCAGCAGCGTAAGGTGCCCCTTGCGCGGTACCAGACGCCCCACGGCGAGAATGACGCGCTTGCCGTCCAACAGGTAGCGTGCACGCGTTGCAGCTATGTGCTCCGCGTTGTGAATGGCGGGAACTTCCGCGCCAGGATGGACCACGTGAATGCGGTGCTCGTCGACGCCATACTCCGCCAGCTTGTCGCGCGTAAAACGGCTGATGGCGATTACGGATGCGGCATTCGCATACACACGGCGCAACAGACGCCCCGCGGGCGACCAGGAGTGGAATTTCAGGAATTCATACGCGTACGCGAAGGCCACGTACCGGCGCCGCGTCAGCATGCCCAGAAGACCGCCGTAGGCCACGTTGATGCCCACGACGAGATCGGCTTTCATCGCATGACTCCAGGAGCGCAGCATGAGCGGAATGAAGCGAAACCATCCCAGGGCGTAACCGCCGTAGCGCAGCACCGTGACGGGCTCGTTCTGATCAAAAGTCTCCTGACCGGGGAAGTACGGCGCGATCACCGTGACCGTGTGGCCGAGTTGCGCCAGCTCACGCGAGAGGTGCACCGTCACGGTGCTGATGCCTCCCTCGATGGGCGGATAATCCGCTGTCGGGATGAGGATATTCACCGTTTGGTCACCACGAATTCCCCGATCGCGAGGGCGTCCATCCCGGTGCTGTAGAAACAGCGCACGGCGTCCTCGGGCGAATTCACGATGGGTTCGCCCATCACGTTAAACGAGGTGTTCAATACCATCGGCACGCCGCGCCGCCGTTCAAACGCCTCGAGAAGCGCGTGGTATTGCGGATGCACATCCTTCGCAACGGTCTGCACGCGGGCCGTGCCGTCCACGTGGGTAATCGCGGGGACCTTGGCGCGCATCTCCGGTTTGACGCGGTAGACGAACAACATGAACGGTGATGATGTGCAGCCTTCAAAATACTCGTGTGCGCGTTCCTCGAGGCAGCTCGGCGCGAAGGGCCGGAACTCCTCGCGATGTTTCACGTAGGTGTTGAGGAGGTCCTTCATTCCGGGACGCGTGGGGTCGGCGAGAATACTGCGCGCACCCAACGCGCGCGGTCCGAACTCTGCGCCGCCTTGGAACCAGCCCACGATGTTACCTTCTGCCAATAGGTCCGCGGTGCGCTCGACGACACTCCCGGGCGTTTCGTACGGGATCTTGGCGCGATCCAGGAATTCCCTGATCTCGGCGTTGCTGAACGAAGGCCCGATCCGCGCATCGCGCATCACGAACGACCGGTCGGCACCCGTCAACGCGTGATACAACTGGAAAGCCCCGCCGAGGCCCGTGCCGTCGTCTCCCGCGGCAGGCTGCACGAAGATCTCGTCGAAGGGCGAGTCGCGCAGCAAGCGGCCGTTCATCGAGCAATTCAGGGCCACGCCCCCAGCCATGCACAAGCGGCGCAGGCCCGTGCGCTGGTGCAAGTCGTTCGCGATGTGGAGCGCCGTTTCTTCCACCGCGAGTTGGGCGGACGCCGCGATATTCTCATGCCGTTTCTCGATGGGCTCGCCTTTCTTCCGCGCGGGCCCGAAACGTTCGATGAACTTCCGCGACATGTATCCGACGTGCGAACCCGGCTTGTAATGACACTGAAACCAGGAAAGGTCAAGCGTGTAGCGGCCACCGGGCAACAGCCGGAACATCGAACGGAACTCTTGCGCAAACTCCGGCTCTCCGTAGGACGCGAGCCCCATGACCTTGTACTCGTCGCTGGCGCGCTCAAAGCCGAGGTAACTCGTGATGGCGGTGTAAAACACGCCAAGGCTGTGCGGATAATTCTCCTTCTGAAAGCACTGCATCCGCGTGCCGCGCCCGACGCCGGTCCAGGTCACGGCCCACTCGCCCATGTAGTCAAGCGTGAGCAGGGCCGCCTCCTCGTAAGGACTCACCAGAAAGGCGGACGCCGCGTGGGCGGGGTGGTGCTCCATGAAATGCATGCGCGCCTTCTTGCCAAGCAGGCCGCGCATGCCGGTCACGTAATTGAAGTTGTGGACGAACTCGTACCCGATGAACGCGCTGGCGTAATAGGGCGCCCGGGCAATGGTGGACAGCCGGTACGGCACCCGCCGCGACATGCGCAGGCCGGGCCGCATGTAGCAGCACACATGGTCGATGTCGTCGCGCGTGAGCCCTGCCTGGTCGAGACACCACTGGACCGCCCGGCGCGGCACGAAGCCCTGATGTTTGCGGCGCGTCAGGCGTTCTTCCGCGACTCCCGCCACGAGTTGACCATCGCACACCAGGACCGCGGAAGTGTCATGCGAGTATCCCCCGATTCCCAAGATGTTCATGCAGACCGTCTCCACCTTTCGAGCAAATCGGGGGGTAGTATAGCCCCTGGACGCCAGCCCGCAGAAGCCCAAGGAGCCCAGGGCAATCGCACCTAGACTGCGGACCCGCATGAAGTGGACCCGTGCCTCCCAACAGGCCTCAGTACCCACCGCCCAGACTTTCTAATCCGCACATCTCACCGCCCCCCACGTAGCGGGCGGTGAGTTTTGCTCTCGCAAACGCCCGTAGGCTCACTCGAGAGGATTTCTCACGCGCACACCGTGTAAACACGGAGGATATGCCAGAGTCTCGGAAATTGCTGATTCAACAGGGATTGAAAGAACAGTAGCTTGTGCGTGTGAGAAATCCGGGCTACGGCGAAGTGTCAAGCGAATTGCCAGGCTACGAGCAGTGCGAAGAGGCTTCCCGATTGCCGTAAACCGTTGAGGGCGACGGCCCATCACGTTCTTATGGCCTGAAAGGCCAAGATACTGAAAGCCCAGCGCGGCGTGCCCGCAACCAAACGAAGAGAGTTGTCCACCGATTTCACCGATTCAAGAAAGAGACCGACAATGAGAACCCGCACGGATAGGGGTCGGGAAGACCGGTTGCCCGGTCTCGCC
>JADLCA010000043.1 GCA_020847495.1 Candidatus Hydrogenedentota bacterium
CCGGCGATTCATTCTGGTCACCATCGCAATCATTGTCTTGTTGATCGGGGGTCTCGCGTTAAATGGAATGGGCCACTGACGGCGTGCCGGCGCCGCGCGGGGCCAATGGATTGGGCGTCCCGAAGCACTGGACTCGCAGGACGCGAACTCGCGCGGTGAAGCGCGCGGATGCTCCGCGGATCGCGGCAGCAAACCTATGGGAGAGCATGCATCATGTGCGGAATTGTGGGTTACATCGGTGACAAGAAGAACGCCGTGGACGTCATTATGTCGGGATTGCACCGGCTTGAGTACCGCGGTTACGACTCGGCCGGCGTCGCGGTCATCAAGGACAGCACCCTGAAGTGCGTCAAGAGCCTGGGCAAACTCGTGTCGATGGACGCGAAGCTCGAGGCGAATCCGCTGATTGGCCCGCTGGGCATCGGGCACACGCGTTGGGCTACGCACGGCGTACCCAGCGAGGTGAACTCGCACCCGCACTTCGACGTGCCGATGGAAATCGCCGTCGTGCACAACGGCATCATCGAGAACTACCAGGAATTGCGCGCCTCCCTTCAGAAGGACGGCGTCGTGTTCCGCAGCCAGACCGACACCGAGACGATCGCGCACCTCGTGCGCAAGTACTACCAGGGCGATCTGTTCGCCGCGGTCAAGCGCGCACTGCATGATGTGGAAGGCGCATACGCCATCGGCGTGGTGTGCAAGAACAATCCGGATGTGCTCGTGGCCGCGCGTCACGGAAGCCCGCTCATCGTTGGTCTGGGCGACGACGAGGCCTACATCGCCTCTGACGTGCCGGCAATCATGAAGTTCACGCGCAAGGTCCTCTATATCGACAACGGGCAGGTCTGCGAGATTCGCCGGGACGGCTACAAGGTCGAAGACCTCCAGGGCAACCCGGTCACGCTCGAAGTGAAGACCGTGGACTGGGACGATGCGGCGGCCGAGAAGGAAGGCTATCCGCACTTCATGCTCAAGGAGATCAACCAGCAGCCGGAAGTCATTCGCAATACGCTCCGGGGGCGCGTGACCGAGGGTTCCGACGTCGTGAACCTTCAAGACATGCAGCTCACCGAGCAGGAGCTGAAGGACTGCAAGAAGATCGTGATCGTGAGCTGCGGCACGGCGTGGCACGCGGGCCTCGTGGGCAAGTACCTGATCGAGCGCTTCGCGAAAGTGCCTGTTGAGGTCGATATCGCGTCCGAATACCGCTACCGCGACCCCATCATCTATCCGAACACCATCGTGATTCCCGTGACGCAGTCGGGCGAGACGGCGGACACGTTGGAAGCCATCCGCATCGCCAAGAAGCGTGGCGCGAAGGTCGTGTCGATCGTGAACGTAGTGGGTTCGAGCATCGCGCGCGAGTCGCATGGCGTGATCTACACCCAGGCTGGTCCCGAGATCGGCGTGGCGTCGACCAAGGCGTATACGTCGCAGATCACGGCGTTCGCCCTATTCACCATCTGGCTGGGCGAAACCCGCGGGGTGCTGTCCAAGGCGGAAGCCAAGGAGATGATTGCCCACCTGCGTGCCGTCCCCGACAAGATCCAGTGGTGCCTGGACCATCAGGAAGACGTCATCCGCTGCGCCAAGGATCCGAAATACCTCAACGCGCAGAGCGCGCTGTACCTCGGGCGCAGCTTCAACTTCCCCAGCGCGTTGGAAGGCGCATTGAAGCTGAAGGAAATCAGCTACATCCACGCGGAAGGCTACGGTGCGGGTGAGATGAAGCACGGGCCGATCGCGCTGGTGACGGACGAATTGCCGGTGGTGTGCGTGGCGGTTGCGGGTGACACCTATGACAAGATGGTGTCGAACATGCAGGAAATCCGGGCCCGCTCGGGTATCGTGCTGACCGTCGCAACTGCGGGTGACGAGGGCATCAAGGCGCACAGCGCGGACGTCATCTACGTGCCGGAATGCTACGAGCCGTTCAGCCCGATCGTGGTGGCGGTGCCGCTGCAGTTGCTGGCGTACTACATCGCGGCGAACCGCGGGTGCGACGTCGACCAGCCGCGCAACCTCGCGAAGAGCGTGACGGTCGAGTAATCGGAAGAGTTCACAAAGTATCCTGCGGCGCGGCCCTCGGGCCGCGCCGGTTTGGTTTGGTCGCGCCGCCCAGGAGAATCAAAAGGGCATTCAAGGACATCGCAGGCGACTTCTTAGTACTGCCTCGCTCGCCGAGCGCGGCAGCACAAGTCTATGTACTTCCCCAATACCACAGGCTCTTCAACACCGTCGCGTGCCTTGAATCATCTTCAGCCAGTGCGGCCGTCGAGTCAGTCTGATGCGCACAGCGTTGTGCTGCCCGCGCTCGGCGAGCGAGGCAGTACTTTGGAGGCCGCGTCAGGATCGATTGTTGTTCGGGAAATGCAGAGCATGTTTGGGGGTGTTCTTCGCACACCGTGATGGAGAGCGGCGCCGAGTTCCGGTCAGGAGGGAAAACGCAGACCCGCCCGTCCTTTGCGGAAAGGCGGGTCTTCAGAAACTTGATTCAAGGGCAGGCCGCTGAGCGCCTTACGGAAGCAAGGCCAGGTAATACGTGGTGACAAATACCAACACAAGGTACAGCGGATAGAGCACAACCCCCCAAATGCCGCTGCTCAACGTTTCCAGCAATTGTTCGAAGTCAAACATGATACGGTTTCCTCCTTTCCCTGCGTTCCATCATAGTACTTTCCAGGGGGCGCTGTCATTACAATGCAAGGCCTATTTCATGGGAACCCAGGTTTGCCCCTCAATGGCCGCGCGGATCTGCTCCAGGTGGTGCTCCGTGTGACCGGCAAACCCCGTGAGCCCTTTGCGTAGCGTCAGGATGCCCGCCTCGCTGTGGTGGAATGTGCGTTCCAGGGCGCCATCCTCGTGGGCCTCCAGGAGATAGATGAGCTGATTGCGCGCGGCAAGGAAGAGGTCCCTGCAGAGCGGCAGCGGCCGGGACGAGTAGTTGAGTTCCTTCGCCCAGGCATCCTGGTCGAAGCCGTGCACGTGGCTGCCCGGCTCGGCCAGGCCACGGCACGCGCGCCACAGGTAAACGATCTCGCAATCCGTGAGATGCACGAGGAGTTGCCGTACGGTCCATTTGCCGGGGGCGTAGGCCTTTCCGAGCCCGGAGACAGGGGTGTCGAACTGTTCCAGGACGGCGTCCCGGGATTGGGTCAGTGACTCAATCAACTCTTCTCGGGTCATGGCGAATCCTCCTTCAGTCATAGGGCGGGGCTACGTTTTGCAGCGACGCTCTGATTCCGCGCGGGCTACGTTGAAACACGCGGGACGGATAGTTTTGCCGCGTGGACCCGGATCAGGGACGGGCTTTGGACAGCTCGTTCAGTTCGTCTTCGATGCTTTGGGTAACCGGAAAACGGAAGCCCGTTTTGGGGTCCAGGTCGAGATCAAGAACCTTGAGCGTTACAGGAAGCTGTTCGCGCTTCCATTGGTTGTACGCGAAGAGGCGTCCGAAATTGCGCGTCCATACGCGCAGTTGTTCGGCATCATGATCGGGATGGCGGTGGATAAGCACGCGCCAGCAGTCGGGCAGCGCCATGCGCCGTCGCGCGAACAAGTACAGCAGGTCATCCAGCACGACGTAGGGCATCAGGTCCGCCTCATCGCGCTGGTCGGGCGCCAGCTCTGCACTCGGGGGGATAGCCAGGATCTTCTGTATGGACTTGATACCATCCCGCCGCGCGACGTGTTCCAGCAGCAGGGTGACGAGTGTCTTGGGAACATTCGCAATAGGGGAGTACCCCCCCTGATTGTCGCCGCCGGTAGTCGTATACCCGACGGCGGCTTCGCTCAGGTTTGAGGTGACCAGCAGCAGGCCCTTGGCGCTGTTGGCCCAGTTCAACATCATGTTGCCCCGGACCCGCGCCTGGAGGTTCTGCTTCGCCAATGGCGTGACGTGCTCCGCGCCCCCGGCCAGTTCGGAGGCCTTCTTCAACGCCAGGTCCGCTTCCTCGGCGATAGACACGACCTTGAACGGAACACCCAACTCCGTCGCGAACGCCCGCGCGGCCTCTTCGGTGGCCATGCTGCTGAATGCCTTGTTGGGCAGATACACCGAGGCGACGTGCTCCGCGAAGCGCGCGGCGTCGCGGCCTTGGCCGAAAGACTTGGCAGCCTGCACGGCCAGCAGCAGACACAGGGCGCTGTCGCGTCCTCCAGACAGAGCGACCAGAAAACGCTCAAACGCGCCCACCTTCTCAAAATAATCGCGCAACCCCAGAACCAGGGCGCCGTACAATTCATCCAGGTACCGCGCGGCCTCGTTGACGGTGCGGGCCTCATCGGGCACGTAGAAACTTCGTGGCAATTGCGCGGCGTAATCCTTCACCGGGACTGGACTGAACGTACCGTCGCGTGTATCGACCATCGCGATACCGGGTGCTTCATAAGCAAGGGACGCGTCCTGACGCCAAGTCGTATTCTCGGAGCGCACACGCGACACGTCGTCGAGATTCACCACGCCGGTCGCGAGGGTCCAGTAGTCCGTGGAGAGGATCGGCGCCTCCGTGACGATTCCCTCGGGCGATGCAATGAACCCACCGCCATCAAAGACGAGGCGGCTGTTGTCGCACCCAAGCAGGTTGGCATAGGCGTACACGCAGGCAAGGCTGCCCGAGGCCCCGAGGATTAGACGGCGGCGCTGCTCGTTCTTGAGCGGGGTGAAGGGGGATGCGCTGGGATTGCAGATGATCTCCGCACCCGCGCGTACGCGCGCGCGGGCCGGCGAATTGGTGGACCAGAGGTCCTCGCAGATCTCGGCGCTCACCTTGCCAAACGGCAGGTCGAACACCAACTCGCCTGCGGGCACGCCGTTGATCTCCGTCGCGCCGCGGGTCCAGGCCGCCCAGTTCCGCCCTTCGTAGAAGATACTGTACGTGGGAAGATACTTCTTCAGAATGAGGCCGCGCACCGTGCCGTCATGAATGAGGGCCGCCGCGTTGTACATCATCGCGTCGAGTTGAACCGGCAAGCCCACGAAGACGCTGATCGCTTTGCATTCCGCGGCCAGTTCCTGGAGGGACTGCCAACTGCGGCGCGCGATGTCGGGCCACCAGATGCGATCTTCGAGGCTGTACCCGGACAGGCACAACTCCGGCGTCACGAGCAGGTGGACGCCCTGTGCCTTGGCGGACTGCACCACCGCGCGCAGGCGTTCGGCATTCCCGGCGAAATCGCCCACCTTCACCGAAACGGCGGCCACGCCTATTCGCACCAATCGCATCGAGTGACTCCCTGTCCGTTGCACGCTTCGCGGATATACAGCACCATTGTACAGGGAAAATACGTCACACTGCATCCGGATTGTTGATGAGTTCGTCCTTCAGGATGCCGATGCGCTCGGAAAGCATGACCCGGTAAATTTCCGGATTGCGCAAGCGCTTGTATTCATCCGGCAATTTGGCGAGTTCATCCAGAAAGCGCTGCCGGTGCGCGGACACCGGTGGCGATGGCTGCCGCACCCCACGCTCGAAAATCGGTTGCAGCAAGGGTTCAGCGCGCACGGCGTTGCGCAGCACCATTGGCCGGTGGGGTTGATGGTAGTCGCGCCCATGGATCGTGCCTTCCACCGGCCACGGCTCTTCGGCGTCGTACATCACGTCGCCAAGGGGCTGATCCCAGGCATCGTAATACCGCACAAGACTCTTGCGCCCCGGATTCGTGGCTTTGGCGATGTTGGAGGATATCTTCATGCGCGGTTGCCAGTGGCCGTCCTCCCCAACTGCCACCAGCTTGTAGACGCCATTCAACGAAGGGCAGTCGCGCGAAGTGATCAAATGCGTGCCGACGCCCCACGCATTGATCTTGGCCCCCTGCCGTTTCAGGTCGGCGATCAAGTCCTCTTCAAGATCGTTGGAGGCGACGATCAGCGGATTCTCGATTCCCGCCTCGCGCATCATGCGGTACGCAATCTTGCTGAGTTTCGCCAAGTCTCCCGAGTCGAGCCGGATCGCGGGCCGCACGGGGATGCCCTGCTCCTTCATTTCCAGGAACACGCGAATCGCGTTGGGCACGCCGCTCTGGATCGTGTCGTAGGTGTCCACGAGTAGGACGCAGCGCTCCGGATAGCGGCGGGCAAAGGCCCGGAAGGCGTCCGCTTCGTTACTGAAACTCATCACCCAACTGTGGGCGTGGGTGCCCGAGACAGGGATGCCATAGTACTTGCCTGCCAGCACGTTCGACGTGGAGCTGCAGCCCCCAATATAGGCGGCGCGCGAGCCGCTCAGGCCGCCATCGGGACCATGCGCACGCCGCAAACCGAACTCCATGACCGGCTCGCCATCCGCCGCGAGACAAACCCGCGATGCTTTCGTGGCGATCAGGGTCTGGTAATTGAGCATGTTGAGGAGTGCGCTTTCCAGGAGCTGCGTCTCGAAGATGCTTCCTTCCACCTGCACCAGGGGCTCGTTGGGAAACACAAGAGTGCCTTCTGGGACGGCGCGCACCGTGCACATGGGCCGGAATTGCCTGAGGTACGACAGGAACTCCTCTTCAAACAGATTCAGGGTGCGCAGATACTCAATGTCATCTTCTTCAAAGCGGAGATGCTCCAAATAATCAAGGAAAGGTCCAAGACCGGCGGCCACGGCAAACCCCGTGTGCGGGGGGAGCGACCGGAAAAAGTACTCGAAGCAGACGGGCATCCCCGCGCGTCCTTCGCTGAGATAGCCGGCCATCATGGTCAGTTCGTAGAAGTCCGTCAGCAGGGCCATGCCCTCGCGCGTGCGCCAGGGGTGGGCCGCGCCGCTCATTCCAGTTCCCCTGACGTGATGGTTCGCGCCCCTTCCTGCCGCATCTGCTCGAGGGCGGCCACTCCCGATCCGGGGGGTACATCCACCGCCCGGCACAGGTCTTCCAGCACGAGCACCTCGAAACCGCGTTCCACGCCGTCAATGGCGGTGGATTTCACACAGTAGTCCGTGGCGAGCCCGCACACGAAGAGGCGGTTTATCCGGCGCTCGGATAGCCGCCGCGCGAGGTCGGTACCCTGAAATCCGCTGTAGGCTTCGCGATCGGGGTCGGTAGCCTTGCTGACGATCCAGGCGCTCGCGGGCACGTGCAGGCCGGGATGGAACATCGCGCCGTTGCTTCCTTCCACGCAGTGGACTGGCCAACTGCCGTCGGTGTAGGTGGGGTTGGGACTGAAACTGCAGTGCATCGCGGGATGCCAGTCCCGCGTGAAGACGGCATGCGCGAACTTGGGCACAATTCCGTTGATACCGGGTACGATCGCATCGCCCCCGGCCACCGGCAAGGCGCCGCCCTGGCAGAAGTCGTTTTGAAGGTCCACGATTATCAGCGCGTCGTCCGATTTTACCTTCATGGCTTCATCTTATCTCCCGGGTATGGCAATCTGCCGCGCTGTCGCACGAGCCCGGATTTCCGCGCTCAATGCATCTCGTTCCGTGTTCCCAAACGTAGGGGGAAGCACGCCATTCACCCCGAGACACCCTAGTAGCCTGTTCACAGCGTACTCCAGGATCCGGTCGTGGTCAAACGCCAGCCGCGGCGGGTTCGCGAGGGGAAACCACCGCGCTTCGCGTGCATCATCGCCGGCTGTGACGGTGTGGGCCCGGTGGTCGATGACCGCCAGGTAGACCACGCTCACCGTCCACCCGCGCGGGTCACGGCCCGGGTCGCCGAAGACCTGCATCTGGCGCAAGGGGACATCCGTCAATCCAGTCTCTTCGCGTAGTTCCCGGGCGCCCGCCTCATCGACGGGTTCATTCTCATTCACGAAACCGCCGGGAAAGGCCCAGCAACCTTCAAACGGCTCATGGCCCCTGCGGATGAGAAGCACGTGGGCGGCGCCTTCGATGAGCGTGAAGACGACGGAATCGGCGGCCAGGATAGGCCGGGGGTATTCGTAAGTGTACGTCGGTTTGTGCATCAATACCTCGTGTTTCGGTGTGCCTGGACGAGCGGCGGCAGCCGCCCTAGGGCGTGCCAAGAAACCCGTCGCTCCAGAAAACCGGCTCGTGACCTCGCTCGTGCACCCAACGGATGGCCGCGCGCACCTTGTCCAGGACGGTGGGCTGGTAATAGGAGAGTTCGCGCCGGAAGTACTGCTCGTGAATGAGCAGTTCCACCATCTCCGAGGTGTGCGGCGTGGCGGTCCTGCGATTCAGGAAAGGCACAACCTCTTCCACTTCCAGCAGGTTCACAACCGACGTGCAGCGCACGAAAAACAGCCCCGTCTCACGGTCGTACCACGCGCCGCGCTGATCGCAGTAAGCGCACTGCGCCAGGTCGTGGTAGTACCCCGTCGTGCACTCGCCATTCTGGATATCGAAGAGCCCGACAAGCTGCTCGATTCCGCGATCACGCAACGCGCCGATGGCGGCCTTGGGGCATTCGGCCCAATGCGTGGTCGTCGTCGTGCTGAGTACCTCGTTGCCCGCGAAGCGCCGGATATGGCCGCATACCAGGTCGTAATCGTGCGCAATCTGCGTGTAGACCGCGTTGCGGTAGGGCCGGTCGGGCTTGTCCTGAAGCGCATGGAAGCTGAGGTGCAGCCAGTGGGCGTTGGCTTGCCACTCTTCCTTCCATTTGTCCGGCATTTGCGTCAGATCAAAACCGTCGGTCTGGTAGTAGATATTGAGGTGCACCTTCGTGCCGTACGTCTCGTGCATTTCACTCCAGAACTTGAGATACCAATGGTCGAACAGCGAGGGATAGCGGTCCGGCTCAGTCCCGAGGTCTTTGAGGAACTCGATGTTGTCGTCCACCGAGAAGCGGTAGCGGGGCTTGCTGCCACGGTTCCACCAGACGCCGATCTCGTGCTGTGCTTCGCCGTATTGGGCGATGATGCTCTGCCGTCTGTCCGTCAGGGTAATGTCGCAGTGGAAGCGGTCTTGTTCGACGATGCAGGGCGTCCCGTTCACGGTGACCCCGGGAGCGGCGGTGCGGCCTTCCACGCGGATGCGGAGTCCCTCCGGCGTTTCGGTGCCGTCATTGCGGTTCAGTACATCGCCATCCCGTGGCGAGGTGATCTCAATCGGGTGATTCATGGCTACATATCCTTTGTTGCATCCTCGCATTCAAGGCATTATCCCAGAATGCCGCGCCAAATGGCATCCGCCGGCAGGGCTACGTCTCGACAAACGGAGGACCGCACAGGAAAAGGAATGCGATAACTGGCGGCTATGTCATTTTATAGGTGGCCGTCCCTATTTATATGGAGTCGCGACCCTGGGAACGCCGGGCACCAGCCCGGCCTAGACTCGAAGGATTGACGGTGGTTGCGCCAGTACAGTTGTCGTGGTAAACAACGCGCAACTGCCAAAACCAGCCACGCTGGTGCGTGGCGTTCCCAGGAAATGCGCTTCCACGCGAGCATGGCGTTTGAGGAAACGCGAGAACGCCCGGCGTGGAAGCCGGGCGCTACAAGGATGCGGATCCCTCGTATTTAGTCGAGGCGAGAGACGGAGAATGTGGCGTTGTAGGATTAGGTTCGAGCATACAGAAATGCTTCGCGCAGCGCGGCTTGGATCTGGTCTTCGGTCCAGTCGGGATGCTGCATCCGTAGGCCGGCCTCCTTCAGATCGCGAGCCGTGTTGTATATGCGCTGCATCGCGTCAAGCTTCTGCCCGGATTCATATTCTAAGTGCACCGGAGTGGGCCCGAGCCCTTTTCCGTCGGAGCCGTCCGTCGCAGCCTCTTCGTGCCGCAGGTTCTTGGAGCGTGTCAAGGTGGAACCCCTTGGGGATCTC
>JADLCA010000044.1 GCA_020847495.1 Candidatus Hydrogenedentota bacterium
GATGTGTGCACGCCCCCTCACCTTCATTTCGAGCACTGCCGCCTCGCCTTGGAAGCAGGTTGCCAAGTCCTCTGCGAAAAACCGCTCGTATTCGATGACTCGCGAGACGGAACAACGCTTTTGGGCAAGGCGCAAGGACTTTACGATCTCGCGGAGGATCGCGGCCTGCTCTTCGGCGTTTGCACCCAGTACTCGACGGGCGCGCGCCGCTTCCTGGACCTGTGGAACAAGCGCTTTCCGCAAGAAACTCTTCGCGAATTCACGGGGCACCTCGAATCTCCAGCACGCGGCCACGAACCGGATCCCCGGCGCATCTGGGTTGATTTGTCCCCTCACTCAATCTCCATGATGTTGGAAGTGATCCCTGGCGCGGAAATCCAATGGGACACGTTGCAGACCCATTTCGAAGGTTACGAGGCCCGCGCTGACTTCTCGGTGCTGACACCCGAAGGCGGAGCCGTACAGTGTACCCTGCTCACACGCAACACCCTTCATCCGCCAATGAATGTGCGACGCTGTGTCCTGAACAGGCACGCCTTCGACGTGGAGGGCGCAACGGACGAACAGGGCCACTATTGCGCAGATATTCACACGCGAGATGGTACCGTCCGATGCCTCGACATGATGCACCAGGCAATTCGCGACTTCCTCCGCGGCCAGCCCCCGGCAAGCAAGCGGAATACGCTGGCCAACATGGATATAATGCTGCGCATCCTGGCGCCGGCGGGGGGAACGCCGGCCCGGTGATGGTCAGGATGTACGAAGAGGTGCAGATGCAGTTGCCGATTGACAATCCTTGCGCAAGGCGAGTGCGCGTATGACTTGGTCCGATTTGAATTTCAGGCCGGGCCGGGGCAGACCTTTCGGCGCCACGCCCGATGACTCGGGAGTTCACTTCGCCATTTTCAGCCGTAACGCGACCCGAGTGTGGCTAGCGCTTTTCGACCCCGCGAACCCTGCAACCCCGGTCCGCGAGATCCGCCTCGATCGGGAAGTCTACCGGCTGGGCGACGTCTGGAGCGTCTACGTCGAGGGACTGCAGGAGGGTACGCTCTATGCCTACCGCATGGATGGTCCCCGCCGCGCGAGCCGGGGCCATCTCTTCGAAGCCACGCAGTATCTGTTGGACCCCTATGCACAAGGCTTCTCGGGAGACCCGGCCAGCGGAGAAGCACGATGCGTCGTCATGCCCGTTCAGACTGGCTGGGCCGGGATACGCAGGCCGCGCGTGCCCATGAGCCAGACAATCATTTACGAAATGCACGTCCGCGGGTTTACCTGTATGGAAGAGCGAGGCGAACTGAAAGGAGGCACCTACCGGGACGCCATCGAGAAGATCCCCTATCTCAAGGAATTGGGAATCACGGCAGTCGAATTGCTTCCGGTGCATGCATGCGGCGAGCTTGAGCTGCCACGCACCAATCCGAAAACCAAGGAGACCTTGACGAACTACTGGGGCTATAACACCATCGGCTTCTTCGCGCCCAATCCGCGCTATGGCGCTGGCGGGTCCGCACAAGAGTCAGCGGATGAATTCCGCGCCATGGTGGATGCCTTTCACGATGCCGGAATCGAGGTCATCCTCGACGTCGTGTACAACCACACCTCGGAACGGCATCCACCGGAGCCCGCGCAGAGCTTTCGGGGCATCGACAATAGCGTCTACTACATCCTCGACGAGAACGGCCGCTACCGCGACCTCACCGGATGCGGCAATACCTTGAACTGCAATCATCCGGTTGTCCGGGATCTGATCCTCGACAGTCTCCGCTTTTGGGTGACGGATATGCATGTCGATGGTTTCCGATTCGACCTGGCTTCGGTACTGCGGCGTGACCGCTGGGGGCACATGCAGTACAACGGCGCCCTCATCGAACACATCACCGAAGACCCCATCCTGCGCGAGGTCAAGCTGATTGCCGAACCATGGGACCTGGCGGGCGGCTATCTGGTCGGCGCTTTCGGCGGCGAGGAGTGGGCGGAGTGGAACGCACAGTACCGCGATGACGTGCGCCGGTTCTGGCGTGGCGACAAGGGCATCAAAGGCAACTTCGCGTTGCGCATCACGGGAAGCCCGGATCTCTATGGCGACGACGGGCGCACGCCGCTGCATAGCATCAACTTCATCACCGCGCACGATGGCTTCACCCTCCGGGATCTCGTGTCGTACAACAAGAAGCACAATGAACTGAACGGCGAGGACAACCGGGACGGCCTCGACGAGAACTTCAGCTGGAATTGCGGAGTCGAGGGTGAGACCGGCAAGCCCGATGTGAATGCGCTCCGGCTGCGCATGCAGAAGAACTACGTCGCCACGCTATTCCTGTCTCTTGGCGTGCCCATGCTCCTGGGCGGCGACGAGTTCGGGCGCACGCAACACGGCAACAACAACGCCTACTGCCAGGACAATCCACTTTCGTGGTTCGACTGGTCACTTGCCGAGAAGAACCGCGAACTTTTCGAGTTTTGCAAGCGCATGATCCGGTTCCGGCAGGAGAATCCCGTATTGTGCCGACGTTCCTACTTCACCGGGCGCCCGAGCAAACCCGGCGCGAATGCGGACCTTCTCTGGTTTGACGCCGCGGGCAAACCGCAGTCATGGACTCCGGAAGACCCATCCATCGCCTGTATGATCAATGGCACCGAGAACGGCGGCGTGGATCTGTATTTCATGTTCAACCCTACCGCCGAACTCGTACCATTCACGGTGCCCGCGCGCCCTTGGCGCGTTCGTATTGACACGGCGGCCGCCGCACCCCGCGATATCGTGGAAGCCACGGAAGCGCACCGCCTGCAGGCAGGCAATGTCATGGTCCTGGGGAAACATTCCCTGCGCGTGCTGTCGTGCCATCCGGAGGCGTGAGGCCAGGACCCTACCTGATCAGCGAGAAGACAGCGTCCGTGCCCACCGTGCCGGAGAATTCCTCGACCCCGCGAAGAATCACCCCCACGAGAATGCAGGCGACTCCATAACACAGCAGGATCGCGTACAGAGCCAGTCCGGCCTGCACGACTTTGCGCAGAGTCCCGGACCATGCCTTGGGCACGGGCAATGCCGACAAGACCGACAGGGGCAGGCCTACGGCCAGTGCCCAGAACAGCCACGAACCAGCGTCGTAGGTGAGCCAGTTCCAACTGCGGTCAAGCAGCAACGGTTGCGCCGCGATGGCTTGGTAGGCGTGCGGAATGAACACGATGAGAAACCACGCGCCGAAATGCAGCGCGAGGACCACTCCCAGAGTTGCCGCAATCGCCTTGGCGACACGCAAAAGATCGATCGGTTCGAGCACGCGCCTGCCTTCCGTATAATAGTCCCAGAAGAACGTCGCCAGATAGGCGGCCAACAACAGCGGAAGGAGCGGAAGGACCAGGCCCAATAACACCGCAATGATCCGGACGATGCTCGCGTCGATATCGAGCTTCCGGGCCACTCCTGAGCACACACCGAGCCAAACGCGGTCCGGCCACGACACGAACGTGGTAAGAGTGGGTTGTGTGGAAATGGCGCTCTGGGTCGCGGTTTGGCCGGGGTCACCGAAGCGGTTGAGGACGCGTTCGAGGTCGGCATCTTCCATCGTCCCAGTGTAACGGGACAGTTCCCGCTCGATACGGGCGTTCAGGCGGGTCAGCACCGCCTCGCGCTCCGCCTGAGGCACGGCGCCCAACGTCTCCCCCGCATCGCGAAGGTAGCGCGTGATCCGGCGTTCCTGATTCTCCGTAAGTTTAAGCATGCAAGAAGTATAGACCGAAGGCGCGGCGTGAGGTCAAGGCATGCGCGTCATTGGGCCGGGGCCCGAAGTCCTTCTCTCAGAATCGGAGGAACTGGGTTTTGGGAATCCCCTCTCTCCCCGTGCGGGGCATCAGCCTGTTGGTGCCGCCTACGGCGCACCTGCGCTGGCCTCCTGCGGGTAGATCCGGAACGCCAGCGTGGCGCCGGGCGTGCCCGAAAAGAGTCCTTTCAGGCGAATCCACCGCGCCTCCGCGCTCGCGGCCGGTACCTGTGCCGGCGTGGCGAGCACTTCCCTGCCCATGGATCCCACCCGCACATCCCATGAATCCTGCGTCGTGCTCCAGCCCTCGGGCAATTGTTCAAACGCCACAGTTCCGGCGATCTCACGATCGCTGAAGTTGTAGACCACTATCCGCAATTCCATAGTGGATCCGCACGGGGCGGCACGTTCGAGTTGTGGCGTCCAGCCCTCGGTTCTTTCCACGACGGCCCTGTCTGCGATCTCCAATTGAAGGACGGCGGGGGACGCGTCGCCCGTGCGCGGCTCGCTCGATTTGGGTGGTTCGAGATTGAGGGTGTCGCTTTGTCCGGAAGGCAGCACCATGAAGACCGGTGCGGAGACCAATTCCTGTGGGCGTGCCGCGCCCGGCGGCCTTCCAAGATAGTCGTAGACACCTTCGACGCTCAGGGAATCCGGCAAAGACCAGGCCAGACGCGATGTGCCGCGTTGGTCCCAATCGCCCGGCGGCTGGTACCACGCCACCAATACATCCCGCTCCTCGCCACCGGGCTTCGCGCGAAAGGCGTACACGTGAGCATCGGCCTGCCCCGCGATCGTCAACCGCCCCAGACAGCGCGCCCCCGCGAGAAAACGCCCCACTGCCGCCAAGGACACATAGCTCGGGCGCGGGGTCAAATCCTTGCGCAGCAAGCCAAACTGGACCTTCCCGTTCTGCTCGAGGTAGTGCCCGAGAATGAAATGAAAATGGCGGCTCGCTCCGCAGAACAGGCTCGTTGCGTATGATTGCGCAATGAACTCGGCTTTGCGCACCGCGTGCGGACTGCTGTAATCGCCGGTGGCCGAACCTTCTTCCACGTGCATCCCGCGGTCGCACTCGGTAACCCAGATGGGCCGGCCGCAGGCCGCTTGGCGCGCGAAGTCCCAGAGCCGGACGTATGATTCGGGCCAGTCGTAGGAGTGGATGTTGTACGTGTCATAGTAGGGCCACGTCTCATTGAGAAGTATGCCGTCCGCCTGACCAGCGGTGTTTGCGCCGGCAATCGGCTGCCACCCAACGGTTACCGCGGGATCGCCTGCTTTGAAGCCCAGGAATGCCGCCTTCTGGTAGCTGCAGATCTCGTCGATGGTCCAGCCGCCGAAGCTCGGCGCATTCGCCTCGTTCCAAGGCTCCCAGGCCGCCACAGTTCCATGGAAACGCCCGGCCATGGACTTGCAGAATGTGTAGACATCGCGCAGGTCCGCGGGCGGCCCGTTGCGCTTGCCGCCCGGGCCTTCGGCCCAAGGCGGCGTGTCGTGCCACACCTGCAACACCTTCAAGCCATGGCGCGTTTGAATTCGTGCGGCCTCATCGTACTGCGTGGGCGCAGGAAGAACCCCGCGCTCCGGTTCCAGTTCGCGCCAGCGAAGGCGATCCCGTATCCAGTTTGCTCCAGCCAAGGCCGCCAGCGACGCGAATCGCTCCTGAGTGACAGGGTCGTTCTGTGCAAACCAGGATGCCGCCGCATCCAGGCAGACCGGCGAATCGGCGGGGACCGGCGCCGTCAATTGCGCCAGGACGGCGGCGGTGGTCCAACCGGCACGGCGGGACTCCGCATCGAGGAATTCCACCCCATACCAACCCACACCAAGTTCACGCAGGTCCACGGAGTTGAAACCGCCCGCGCCCGACGGCGCAAGTTCCCCCTCCCGAACCAGGCCTCCCTTGTCATCCATAGCCCGCCAGCGCACGGCCGTGGACGGCAACTCCGGCGGGACCAGAACGTGCACGAGTTCGCCTTCAAGATAGATGTTCCCGGGGTGATCTTGAAGCGGACTCGGAACCTCGCGCGGGCCTTGTCCCGCCGCCAGCCACGCACAGCAGCTTGCCGCTATGAATACAAAGATGTCTTGCCTGCTCACTGGACCACACTCCCCTTGTTGAAGACCACGTGAAACCAGCATACCCAAGGAATAGTGTGCGGGGGAAGTGTGGTTTGACCAAAGCGAACGAGTCGTTTACCGTTACGTGTGTCTGGACAATTGGCGATGGCTCGAGGGCAGTGTGCCCGCGTTTCGCATCACCCAAATAGGCGGAGCAATCTAGCAATATGGC
>JADLCA010000045.1 GCA_020847495.1 Candidatus Hydrogenedentota bacterium
CGAACACCGTATTCATCGATCTGGGCGTCCGTCCGGACGCCACTCCTGGACTCAAGAACGAAATCGTGTCATTCCGAGAGAAATCGGGGGACAAGTCCGTCGAACACTCCATGCGGACCTTCGCGTCGGTGAAAGGGTAGGCTCCATCGGCGGGTGCCGGTGCGTTCTGAAGATGCCCCCATGCGCCGCTCGAATTCGCGTGTCCACCGTTTGAATGAGGTCCACCATGGCGTTGTTTGGAAGAAGCGAGAAGAACCCCGAGCCTGCACCGCAGCCTGCCGCCGCGCAGCCTGTGCCGGGCCGCCAGGTCTACTGTACGGTGTGCAGCGCATACCGGCAGTTTTCCCGTTGTTGGCGGCGCCTGGCGTACATCAAGAAGTGCGAGTGCTGTGGTCATGTGTTTGAGAACGTGGCCGCTTTGTACAACCGCAACCTGCCTGCGTGTCCGCGCTGTGGGGAATTCCTGGAACATCCGGGATTCAGCTACGGTCTTTGCGATGGGTGCGGGTCGAAATTCGAACTCGTCGAAGGAGCCAAGCCCGGCCTGCTTCCCAACAAGAAGCAGCGCCACAACATGAACATCACCGGGAAAGCATGGAGCAAAGATTGATGGCCGAAACGATGGAGACCCTCCGTACCAATTTGTCCGCTCACGGTCAGGACCACACGCTGCAGTATTGGTCTTCGCTTTCTTCGCAAGAGCGGGACTGCCTGCTTGCACAACTTCGTTCCATCGATCTTGCGCTCATGGATCGCTTGATCGAGACGTGGGTGCGCAATGATCCGCCGCCGGAGACCTTTGCGGAGATTCGGCCCGTTCCCACGATTCCTGTCGCGCAGCCGGACCGCGCTGATGCGAGGGATGCCTGGGATGCGGGTGAAGAGGCGCTGCGCGCGGGCCGCGTCGGACTCCTGTTGGTTGCGGGTGGGCAAGGGACGCGGCTGGGCTACGACGGCCCCAAGGGGGCGTACCCGATCGGCCCCGTTTCCAAGCGTTCCTTGTTCTCTTTTCACGCAGAGAAGATTTGCAGCGCGCAGCGCCGCTACGGGTGCGTGCTTCCGTGGTACATCATGGTCAGCGACACCAACCGCGACGCGACCCGCAGCTTTTTTCAGGAGAACGCCTATTTCGGCCTGAGTGAGAAGGATGTCTATTTCTTTACGCAGCGCATGGTCCCTTGTGTGGATGATTCCGGCAAGTTCATGTTGGAGGCCCCCGGCCAGCTGGCGATGAATCCCAACGGCCACGGCGGTGTCATTCCCGCAGTCGTCGAGAACGGAATTGCCCAGGATGCGCGAGATCGCGGCGTGGACACACTCAGTTATTTTCAGGTCGACAACTGGGCGTTGAAAGTCGCCGATCCCTACTTCATTGGGTATCACGTGCTGCGCGGCGGTCAGATGTCCTCCAAGATTCACCGAAAGACCGAAGTTCGCGAATCCGTTGGTGTGCACTGCCTCTGCGATGGCGAATACCGCACCATTGAGTATTCGGAGTTGGACATCTACCCGCAGTTGCTGGAGACTGACGGGCAGGGTAAGCCGGTCTATTACGCAGGCAACCCGGCGATTCACATCATCTCCGTTCCATTTATCGAAGAGGTCTACGAGCGGTTCGACGAGTTTCCGTGGCACCGCGCGCACAAGAAGATTCCCCATCTCGACGGCTCCGGTAATCTCGTGAGCCCCTCTAAACCGAACGGCTATAAGTTCGAGACCTTTGTGTTCGACGCGCTGCGCTTCATCCGCCACGAACCTATCGCCCTCGAGATCGGACGGCTCGGCGAATACACGCCCATCAAACAGTTCAGCGGCGACAACAGCGTAGAATCGGCGTGGCGCGATCAGGCTGAGTTGTGGGCGGGCTGGCTCGATGCCGCTGGTCATGAGGTCCCGCGGAATAGTGAGGGCAAGCCGGCCGTACATATTGAAATCAGTCCACAATTCGCGTTTTCGAAGGAGGAGTTCCTGCAACGGGGGCGCGATTTGAAGATTCCGGCGGGCCGCGACATCGCCATCGGGCCCGACGGTTCAATCCTCAGCGACTAATCCGTTTTGAGGCCTGGTGCGCACTCCAGCGGAAGCGCGGAAGGCAGGATCTCGATCACCGCGGGGAGCAAGCCAGGCTGCTCCCCGTCGAGGTTGAGGAGCACGCGTTCCTCCGATTGCGCGACGACTCGCGAGGCCGTGAAGCGCCGAACGAGGTCGGTTCGATCCACGTACGTGCCGGCGTACAGGCGAGGGACGTTCCACAGCGCCTTCCAGAAGCCGACATCCCCCAGCACGTAGACTTCGAAAGTTCCGCTCGCCATGGCTGCTTCGCGCGCCACGTGAATGCCGCCCCCATAGTACTGCCCATTCGCTACCATGACGTTGACGGTCTTCTGCTCCAGATGCTCCCCGTCGATCTGCAGTTTGACCTGGGGATTCTCGAACGTCACCAGCGATCGCAGCAGGGCGAGGAGAAAGGTGAGGAAGGGACCCAAGCGTTTGGAACTTCCATTGACGTTGGCGACCACGACACCACCCAGTCCGAAATCGGCGACGTTGATGAAATAACGCACGTCCGTGCTGCCGCCTGGCAGGGTGAACGTGGCCCTTCCGATATCCACGTGCCGGATCACGTGCTGTTCGAGCACGGCAAGCGCGTCTTCCTCGCGCGACACGCCCAGCGTGCGCGCGAGGTCAGAGCCGGTGCCGTGCGGGAAGATCGCGAGACTCGCCTCGGGATTGATGGGAAGGTAACCATCGAAGAAGCCGTTCAGAACTTCGTGATGCGTTCCGTCGCCGCCGACGCTCACGATACGGCTGTGCCCCTCGTGCAAGGCACGGCGTGCAAGATCCGCGGCGTGCCACGGGCGCTCCGTCACCAGAAGCGAATATTCGCCGAGCACGGCCCGTATGCGCGGCTCCAGACGGGGCCACGCCTTGCCGGTGCGGCCGTTCGCGGACTTCGGATTCATCAGAACGGCTGTTTTGCGCGCTGTGGACATGTTACTGCCGGTTCAGGCCGGAGGGCCTCCCTTACACGCGCACATCGGAGTGCGCCCCGATCCGGTGTTTGTGCCGTTCGAGCACCGGCGCCACTTCGTGTTCGTTGAACTCGACGACCTGCTCGGGGGCGCGGCCCACGAACTTTCGTACGTCGAGGATTTCGTCGATCTCCGCGACCGTCATGCCGATGGCCGGGTCCTTCGCGAGGCGTTCCAGAAGATCATTGTCCGCCCCCTCGTTCTTGACCCGTTGCGCGGCGGCCTGGGAGTGTTTGCGGATCACTTCGTGGAGTTCCTGGCGGTCGCCGCCTTTCTTCACACAGGCCATCAGGATGTTCTCCGTGGCCATGAAGGGAAGCTCCGCGCGAAGATGCCGCTCGATCACGCCCGGATACACCGCCGGATTCTCCATCACATTCAGATAGAGATTGAGAATGGCGTCACATGTCAGGAAGGATTCAGGCAGGCTCAAACGGCGGATGGCGCTGTCGTCAAGCGTTCGCTCGAACCACTGTACTGCCGTCGTGAACTCCGAGTGCAGCGGCGCGACCATCAGATATCGTGCCAGCGAGCAGGCCCGTTCGCAACGCATCGGGTTGCGCTTGTATGCCATGGCCGAACTGCCGATCTGCTTCTCCTCGAAGGGCTCTTCGATTTCTTTCAGGTTCTGCAGCAGCCGCAGGTCGGTCGCCCACTTGTGCACGCTCTCTCCGATACCCGCGAGCACACGCAGCACGTGCGAATCGACTTTGCGCGGGTACGTCTGGCCGGTCACGGCGTATGCTCTGTCAAAGCCGAGCTTCTCCGAGACCCGCTGTTCAAGGCGGCGCACCATGGCGTGGTCGCCATCGAAGAGCGCGAGAAACGAGGCCTGCGTTCCGGTGGTACCCTTGACGCCCCGGCAGCGCAGCCGCGCATACGCGCGTTCCAGGTCTTCGATGTCGAAAAGCACGTCCTGCGCCCACAGGCATGCGCGTTTCCCCACGGTCACCACCTGCGCGGGTTGATAGTGCGTGTATCCGAGCGTGGCGAGGTCTTTCCATTTCTCCGCGAAGATACGCAGGCGATCCAGCACGTTGACAGCCTTCGTCAGCAGGATATCCAGCGATTCGCGCATCAGAATGAGATCGGTGTTGTCGCCCACATAACAGCTCGTAGCGCCCAGGTGAATGATCGGCTTTGCCGATGGGGCGACCAGCCCGTACGCGTGTACGTGGGCCATGACGTCATGCCGCAGCTCGCGCTCGAAACGCTGCGCCGCCTCGAAATCGATGTCATCCACGTGGGCGCGCATTTCCTTGATCTGCTGATCCGTGATGGGCAGGCCCAACTCCTGCTCCGCTTCCGCAAGGGCGATCCAGCACTTGCGCCACGTCGAGAACTTGCGCTGCGCGCTCCATACCTGCGCCATCTCGCGTGTGGCAAACCGCTCCACCAACGGCGTCACATACTCATTAGACATCGTCATTCACGCTCCATTCCGGTGTTCTTCTCCAATTCCTGACGCCAGCGCTTGATCAAGGTTTCGCGCCGAAACGCGCGCATCAATCCATAAACCAGCGACCCGCACTCGCGCTGCCGCTGAAGCCCCAGCTCATTCGCGGGCTCCAGTTCGGTCACTCGCTGATAATAGAAAGACGCCTGCTCGTAGAACTTCAGTTCCCGGAAACAATCGCCCAAGCATAACCAACACAATGGCACGAGCGGGTTGAGCCGCGCGGCTTCCGCGAGATGCGCCGCCGCCAACGCGTACAGGTCCGCGTCCAGCAGTACCCAGCCTGCCATGAACTCGGGCTCCCAAGGTTTGCGCACCAGGTTGGCCGCTTCCTCGAAGAGGTCCAGCGCGTCGAACCGGAACGAGCGATCCATGCGCAACAAGATCTCGCCCCGGACACAGCGGGGATACCAGGCCCGTTCGCCACCTTCGACACTGACATCCGAGCAGGGCAGGGCTTCATCCAAGCGTCCGCGGTGCGCCAATACCAACGCCCGCGAGGCGTAGAAGAGCCGCACTTGCTTGTAGTTCTCGTAGGCCTCGTTCGCGGCGGCCTCGGCCTCATCGAGGTGTCCCGCGCGAACCAGCGTGTCGATCAGCTCGACCCGCGCTCCATAGTGCCGATCGTCGAATCCGATGGCCTTGCGGTAAAAGTCTGTTGCGGCCTTGAAGTGGCCGGCATTCCTCATCTCCCGCGCGGCCCGGTAGAACGACGGCGCGTCATGCGGCATGCGCCGGGGCTCGGCCTGCGCTTTCTCTTTCGGCACCTGGGCGGCCGGTCCGGCCGTGCTCTCCAATTCAAGCCAGTCGAACCTGTCCATGGTTTCAGCCCAAAGACTCGATGCGCTGCAAGGAGGAAACCGGACGCGCCCGATCCCGCGACCATTCGCGCAACTCCGCGATACGTTCGCGCATGGTGGTGGCCAGGGGCACGGTCTCCTTGATGCTCTTCAAGATGTCCTGCGTCTCCACTTCACGGCTCGCAAAGAAGCTGTCGTGCATCGCGGAGATGATCGCTTGTTCGATTTCCGCGCCGCTGAAACCTTCCGCGGTAGTCGCGAGAGCCTCGAGGTCGAACTTGGCGGGGTCGCGTCCCAGCCGGCGCAGGTGAATCCCAAAAATCTCGCCGCGTTCCTTGACGCGCGGGAGGTCGACAAAGAAGATTTCGTCGAGCCGGCCCTTGCGCAGCAGTTCTGGCGGGAGTTCCTTCACGTCATTCGCCGTCGCGACCACGAATACGGGTGCCGTCTTCTCCTGAATCCAGGTCAAGAACGTGCCCACAACACGCGCCGTGGTGCCCGAATCCGAACTGCCCGAGCCGCCGACGCCGCTGAACGCCTTCTCGATCTCGTCAATCCACAGCACGACCGGCGCGACACTCTCCGAAACCACCACCGCCTTGCGCATGTTCTGTTCGGAACTGCCGATATATCCCTCGAAGATTCGGCTCATGTCCATCCGAATGAGCGGGAGATTCCACGACGCGGCAATCGTCTTGGCTACGAGGCTCTTGCCGCACCCCTGCACGCCCATCAGCAGAATGCCTTTGGGCTGGGGGAGCCCGTATTTGCGCGCGTCGTCGCCGAACGCGCGCACCCGCTTCTTGAGCCAGTCTTTCAGGATGTCCATACCACCCACGCCCGCGAGCCCCGCGGACACGTCGTAGAACTCCAGCACGCCCGATTTGCGGATGACTTGGCGCTTTTCCGCGGCAATCGCCTGGATGTCGCTGCCGTCGAGGACCTTGTCCAGCACGATGGCATGCGCGAAGGCGTTCTCGGCTTCTGTCATCGTCAAGCCCTGAGCGGCCTTGATGAGCATGTCGCGTTCCGCGGGGGTCAGGCGCACCTCGAAGCGGCGCGTTGCGCTCGCACTCTGGATCGTCTGGTCGAGGAGTGCGCTGAGGTCAGCATATTCCGGCAGCGGAAGGTCGAGAATCGTGATGGTCTTCTCGAGTTCGGAAGGCACCTTCAGCACCGGAGAGAGGATGACCATGGTCTTCTTTGTCCGGCGCAGCGCAATGGCCAGGTCGCGCACCTGCCTCACGATCTCCGGCGCCTCCAAGTACGCGTGAAAATCCTTCAAGACGTAAATCGCCGAGACGTCTGCTTGCAGGATTTCGTTCAAGACCGCCAGTGGCTCGCGGGTGCGTTTCCTTCCCTGAGGATCCTGGCCCGCGCCATCCATTGTGCGCAGGCCGTCCGTGATGCTCCATTCGAAAA
>JADLCA010000046.1 GCA_020847495.1 Candidatus Hydrogenedentota bacterium
AGCAAGCTGCAGGCCGTGTTGATGGAAAATGCCGGAGGAGGCATGGAGCAGTTCTTCAAACCGGGGCCGCCTTCCGAGTGGCGTGACGCCCCTGTCGACGCGACAGGCCGTGCCCGCTTCACGCAACTTCCTGCTGGTCACTACTTCGCCGTCGCGCGCGATCCTCAAATTGCCCAGGACTGGCCTGAAGATATGGGAAGTGGTCTGCGTGCCTTGGACAAACCTGGGATGGCGCTCAGCGAAGCAGGAGTCTCCGAGGGAGCCGATCAGGTTGTTACCATACTTTTGGATGATGCGCGTAGCGGGCTCCGCGGTACAGTTGCGGACGCCATAACCGGGCAACCGATTCCCGAGGCCCGGGTCACTGTAGCCTCGAACGAGTCTCCTGGACTGGAAGATGGAACCCCCAGCCTTCATGACGGTGGCTACTGGGTACTGCCCACGCGAGTCGGGTACGGCACGCTGCATGTCCGCGTGGAAGCTGACAATTATCTTCCCGCGGAGTTCAGGCAAGAGCGAGTCATGGGACAGGCCTCCGAACCGCGGGTGGTCACTCTGACACCAAAGGCGATGATCTGCGGCAAAGTGACGAGCTTTGACGGGAAACCAGCCGCCGGCGTTGGGATTATCCGCTGGACCGGAGACTCGGGTCAGGGGGCTACCAGAACGAGTGAAGACGGCACGTATTGTCTCGGACATGACGGCGGCCCGACGGTGCTTTCCGCGTCCATCGGTCCCCTCTCCACGGAACGTGTCACGCTGGACTTGGCGCCTGATGAGGCAGGGGCGGCTGATTTTGTGCTCCCCCCGGCCGGTGCCATCGCTATCCGCGTGGCGACCAGTTCGGGCGAGCGGGTCGCCATCCTGGACGAGGTGAATTTGTTCGATAGCGAAACTGGACGTCGTGAGTATCAGTTTGACAGTCTGACTTCGGAGAGTGGCGAGTATCTCTTCGAACATATCCAGCCAGGCACGTACACGATGGACGCCATGGTCAAAGACTTGGAGGCCCTCGTAATCGACACTGTAGCGGTGGTGGCCGGGCAAACCGCCGGGCCGCTGTATGCCCGCTTGAATCCCGCTGGCGTCGACCTGACCGTGCGCGTTCTGGCCAGCGATGGCACTCCGCGGTCGCTCTACTTCTTCTCGCTGAATCGCCTGATCGCGCTGCAGACAAACCCGGATGACGACACCAACTACATGCAGGACATGATTGGCAATGTCCGCACGAACGCGGATGGGGAGTACGCCTTCACCGGTCTCGTGCCCGGTCTCTATGAAGTGCAAATCATGGGCGGCAAGGCGCGTGTCCAGGTGCCCCACGCCGGTGTGCTGGAGGTCCGGGAAGAGCCGCAACAGGAAGGGTCCTCATCTCCGGTGCTTCAACTCGGAGTGGCTCCCTATCGGCTTGTGAATGGCGAGCGCGTGCCGGTTCACGAAGGGCAATCGGAGAACTACTTCATACCTGTGGCGCTGCCCGGTGTGGACGACATGACGCCGTACGTCTGGAACGGCGGTCTCATCACGGAACCGGGCGCCTACTGCGTGGTCTACATCAAACAGGGCGAGACAGCGGCGATCAAACATGTCGAGATCACGTCCTCCGACTTCGAGCGATACGCGAACAAGCAGTTGTTGATAGAGGTCGAAGTGGGTAAGGGTGGCGGCATTGAAGGCACCGTCGTGCATGCGGATGGCTCCCCGTGGCCTGGCCGCGAAATCAAGGTATTGCCCCTCGAAGTGTGGGACCTGGTTGAATCCGGGGAGATTGCCGCTACGCATTTGCGAAACATTGCCACCAAGCTCGCGCGCGGCGTGCAGAGCGACGATGCCGGGCGGTTCAAACTTGACTTGCTACCAGCAGGCAAGTATGCCGTAGGCGTTTCTGAAGAGGCAGTGGCCGGCCCCATCGAGGTTGCCGCAGGGCAAGTCACCGGGCCGGTGGTCATCGTGGACTCGGACGGATCGGACTGATCGGTCGGATCCGTCCGATTGGAGAGCTACCCCACATTCTCGTCCGCGACGAAGTTCACGCCGCCGAACCTCCGGTGGGATGAAGCACGTCGCTGCGCAGAACTGCGGCTGCGTAGTTGAGGGCCGATTGGATGCCGTCACGCGTGAGTCGCGGATGGGCGGCAAGAAGGTCCTCGATCGATTCTCCCGCACCCAGCCGTTCAAGGATGTGCTCGACCGTTATCCGTGTACCGTTGACAACGGGCTTTCCCAGCATTACGTTGGGATCAGTGATGATCTGCTGGTCCATGAATGACGCCTCCATTGATTCAAGGCTAGCACGAAGTGGTAGTCCGCGCAACCACCGGCATTCAGGTCACGTGCTGGCTGGAAAAGCGCCCTCGATCCGAATACCATGTCGCCATGTTTGCTTTTCTTCGGGGAACCGTGGCGCGCAAGGGCGCCACGCACATCGAACTCGACGTCAACGGCGTGGGGTATCTTGTCTATGTGCCGGACCGGGTGCACCGGAAACTGGTAACGGACGCGACCGCGACGCTGTTGACCTATTGCCACATTCGGGAAGACGTCTTCAGCATCTTCGGCTTCTTGCGCGAGGACGACAAGGCGCTCTTCACCACCCTGCTCGGCGTTTCGGGTGTGGGGCCTAAGGTGGCCCTGTCCGTGTTGTCCGCGATGAGCGTGCAGGACTTTGGCCGCGCGGTGTTGGAGAACGATCTGAACGCGTTCACGAAGGTCAGCGGCATTGGCAAGAAGGGCGCGCAGCGCATCATCCTCGAGATGAAGGCCAAGCTCAAGCAGGATGCCGACCTCAATGCCATCCTCGGTGAGCCCGAAGAAGCGACCCCGGATAGCGACGATGTCATCGCCGCGCTGTGTTCCCTGGGATGCACCTTGGGCGAGGCGAAGAAGGCCGCCACCGCGGCGCGCAAAAAGCTTGGCGAAGGCGCCCGCGATGAGGACTTGGTCCGCGCAGCGCTGCAATCGATGGCGAAGGTGTAAGGCATGGCGAACGAGGAAGTGTTGGACGGACGCCCCAGCGGCGAGGATCGCGAGTACGACGAGCGGATCCGGCCCGAGCGTCTCGACGATTTCCCCGGACAGGAGGCCATCAAGGAGAAGCTTCGCATCTCCATCGCGGCCGCCAAGGCCCGCCGTGAACCCCTCGACCACATGCTACTCTCCGGCCCGCCGGGATTGGGAAAGACGACCTTGGCCCGCATCCTGGCCTCCGAAATGCAGGTGGACATCAAGTCGACGTCCGGGCCGGTCATCGAGCGTCAGGCGGATCTGAGCGCCATCCTGACCAGCCTGGAAGAGTTCGATGTGCTGTTCATCGACGAAATCCACCGGCTCAACCACGCCGTGGAGGAAACGCTTTACTCCGCGATGGAAGATTTCGAGGTCGATATCATGCTTGGTAAGGGTCCGACGGCCCGGTCCATGAAGATCGGCCTGCGCCCCTTCACTCTCATCGGCGCCACCACGCGTTCCGGACTGCTCACGCCGCCGTTGCGGGCGCGCTTTGGCGACACTTGCCGGTTCGAGTTCTACACGCCCGAAGAACTGGAGGCCATTGTCACCCGGTCCGCTCGCATCCTGGGGGTGGAAATCGACCCGGAAGGCGCCCTGGAAATCGCCGCCCGGTCCAGGGGGACGGCCCGCATCGCCAACCGGCTCCTGCGCCGGGTGCGCGACTACGCGCAAGTCAAAGGCGACGGCACAATTACACGCGATTTGGCCGACGCCGCGCTGCGCCTGCAGCGCATCGACGAACTGGGGCTGGACGACATGGATAAGTCCATACTCCACACCGTGATACAGAAATTTTCGGGCGGCCCGGTCGGCCTGTCCTCCCTGGCGGTTGCGGTTGGGGAGGAGGCCCAGACCCTCGAAGAAGTCCACGAGCCCTTCCTTATCCAGATTGGCTTCCTCAAACGCACTCCGCAAGGCCGTGTTGCTACGCCACTTGCCTATAAGCACTTCGGTATGGCCCTCCCGCCTGACCCTCAACCGCGCCTCTTCTGAATATGTCTCCCGGAAGTCCGTCTGATCGGATGCGCATACTTCATATCATCTGTATACAAGTTGCGCCCCTCTCCAGGTAAGCGGAACTTCCGCAAGGCAGGCGGTGTATTACCCAATAGAAAAGAAGTATCCGGTGAACCTTTTTCGTTCTTCCGGTGTCTTATTAAGTAGAAGTCAGGAATGCAAGGGAACCAAAGCGGGGCCGCAAGGGATTAATCAGTGAAATTCAGTATCCCTGCAAGGCAACCGGCAAAGATTGAGATGATTGATTGGATCGGGGCTTCCGGCGAATCAGTCGGAGGAAAGATGATGAACACGCAAGCTCGGCAAGAAGACGCAAGAAGGCACAAACGCCACAAGGTGGGCGTGTATGCGTGGCTGGAATTCTGC
>JADLCA010000047.1 GCA_020847495.1 Candidatus Hydrogenedentota bacterium
CCGCGGCCCAGCGCCCCCCAAAGACGAGCCGAACCATCGAAGAATCGAAATGACGAATGAAATCAAGCCGCACATGTTATACTAGGGATGGTGGATCAGCGGGAAATAGGCTGAACCTCAGGGGGACGCATCCCATGAACACAGCACTCGGGAGAAGATATCGGTATCCGTCTGCCACGTTCCGCTTACTGACCAAGCGGTTCCGGCCAGGCTGTTCTGGAGGTCCCCGGCTCCCCTTCTTGCCCGCAGGGCTTCTGTTGCTTTCCTGTCTCTTCATCTCTTTTGTCGCGGTGCCTGACGACGCGGCCGTCCCGGCGAACGAAGCACCGCAATTTACACTCACGTATCGACCCGACGGTTTCGCTCTCTCGTCTTACGTCAGCCTTGAATCCCGGGAGGTCGATTTCAAACAAGAGCCCGATTTTGGCGATCACCCTGTAGTTCGGGGAGCAATTCCAACCGGGACGGGTCCAGCGGAGTTCATCGGCTTTGCGTGGGACCAGGCTGACGATGTGTTGTACGTGGACACAAACCAGAACCTCGACCTCACCGATGAAGCCGATCAGCCGTACGATTCGACCCGATCCTTGGTAGGAAACAAGTTTCGCGGTATCCGCGTCACGCGTGATCAAGAGGGCATCTCCATCCCTTACGTGCTTGACCTGGAATTCATGGGGACCTGGCTCTGTGAGGTGACCGTCACATCCGGCTGGCGGACGGAAGCCGAGATTGGGGGGATTCCCTATGTGATAGAGCTTGTGGATAACTTGGATGGCTCGCTGGGCGAAGGCGACTCCCTGCACGTGAGCCGTTGGGAGATTTCGTCCGCGGAGAAGGACAGGACCCTTCAAGCTGTTGCTTCTTCGCCGTTCTCAGCGGACATCGGTGGTATTCCCGAGTTCATCGCTGCGGAAGGAGTCACCCACAGCATCCAAAAGGGCTTTGTTCAGACTTCGGACGGGGCCGCAATTCAGATCACACTCCATCCGGCTGATGGATCTTTGGGGGAACTGAGTATTCAGGGTGAGCACATCCAGGAACTCGTTCTGGGAAAAAACAATCGCCCGTCAGTGCTCTATCTCTCGGGAAACCCAATTCGTGTCCCGGCGGGTACGTATTCGGTGCATTCGGCAACCCTGGAAGGTGGATGGACAACAGACCTGCCCCAGTCTGGCCAGGCCGCGCTTGTCCAGGTCGAAGGGTCCGCGACTCTTCGCGTCGGCGGCCCCCTTAAGCAAGATGTCAGCGTGTCGCGTTCAGGGAACACGCTTACTCTGGAGTACATTGTCACGGGGGCTGGAGGCGAAGTGTACCGGCAGCCCGAGGCAACGCTGGATCCCCCGCAGTTTGCCGTGTACCGGGGGGAAACCTGTGTGGCCACCGGTCAATTTGAATATGGGTGAGGGGGCACCTGCTCGTACTCATGGCGAGTACCTATCAACGCATATGGCGACTTGAGCATTGTTCCGACTTCCGATCTGGGGCCGGCCGGTTCCTCAACCGGCGCGCCCATCCACTATACGTGGCCGCTCTATCGACACTTGAGCCGGTTCATTTTATGGCTGCCGGTGATTGCCCTCATGTTGTGTTCCAGCAACCGGAAGAGAGGCGTGTGGAGGATTGTGCTTCCGGCGTTGCTGCTGCAAGTGGCGTCAATTGCCCTTGACTTGTTTATTCCGGCCGCAGGTACAGGGATGACTGTGATAATGCTGGACATACTGGTCGTGCTCGCGGTGGGCCTGACGCTCGTCTGGCTGCTGGCCGGGCCTCTGTCCGCTACACCGGTGCCCACGGAAGTCTCGCTTCTGATAGTGGTGTTTTTTGTCGCAGGGACCTTCCAGATTATCGTTTGGATGGGAGCTGGCGGCCTGACCATTGGTATGGTGATTGCCAATGCCATCGTAACGCTAGACGTGGTCTTGGCTGTGACGCTTGCCCGGTTCTTCTGCCGCAAACGCTATACCCCGGGCCGCTTCAAGGGGGCGGCCGGTGTTTGCGCAATCGCCCTGGGTCAGCTCGCGCTGCCGGTTTTTGTATTCCTCGCCGTGCTGCAGGCGTCAATGCTGGATGATGCCGCAATGGTGTTGACGTTCATGGGGGGTGCCTTCTTCATGCTCCTTGCGGTTGGTCTCGTGCTCGGTATGCTCCTCTGGGTCTACCTGGCACTTGCGTATCGCTCCGCTGCACTTCGAGAGCGGTTTGAACACATGGTCCAGCTTCACGCGGAACCATGCCTGACTCCGACCAATGTAGTAACCGGCGCCAGTCCGGTGGAAAGGGGGGCCGTTTGATGGCGAGAGGAAGTCCCGTAGCCCGCTGCTTCAGGGCATCCGTGGTTCTGCTGGTGATCGTATTCCCTGCAGCCGCGGTCGATGTGTCATTAACGTACGTGACGCAGACCAACAAAAGCGAGTTCTTTCCGTCAGGATACCAGAATGCCGAAGTAACATTGGATGCGCCTCCCGGACAGTGGAAACTTCCGGAGTTCGTGGCGTCCAAACCCGCCTATGCCCTCCTGGAATTCGGGGACCGCAAACATCTGATGGTCTTTGATTTTGCGAAGGCCGAGGATGACTTCTACCAGAGGCTCTTCTTCGACGCGAACGGCAATGCCGACCTGACGGACGATCCCATTGTCAACAGCGCCATGGAGCGTCAAGGGCGAAGGGAAGAAATGTATCAAACGGCTTTCGACCCTGTCGACGCCATGATTACAGTCGGGGGGAAGGAGTTGCCGTACCGATTCACGCCCCAGCTTCTATGCTTCCTGGTAAACCGGGGCAAGAAAGTTACGGAAGGAGACAATTGGCGGAATATCAACTTCTATTTGCGGTCCGCGTGCGCATACCGGGGGAGTCTGATTCTGGACGATACATCCTACTCGATATGGCTGGGCGACCAGAACGGAAATGGCTCGTTCGCGGACCAGTTCCAGATTATGCGGGTCGATCGGGCGGGAGACGCAATCTACCCACGGGGCGACAGCTTCTTTCTGCTTGGCCCGGAGGAGCGTATCTCCTACGAAGGCGCCCAGACACTGGGTAAGTACGTGGTGGTGGCCAACAAGGTTTTCGAGGTGGCGGTGAACATCGCCGAAGGCAAAATGACACTGACGCCGGTCACCGAAAACTTGGCCACGCTGGAAACGCCCTTCGATCTGGCCTCGCTGGAAGTCTATACCGAGGGCGGCGAGAAGGCTGTCATGCTGTTCAAGCCCGGTAAGCAGGCGCCCGTTCCCGCGGACAGCTACCGGCTACTATCCTACCGTGTGCTCTCGACGGACGAAGAGGGAGGAAAGTGGCAACTTTCCGCGAGAGGCACCAGGAAGAGCCCCGGCGTGACTGCCCGTGCTGGCGAAGCGGCCTCCCTCACCTTGGGTGAACCTTTCACGCCAATCGTGGATGTCGACCAATACTCACGAGAACAAATCGATCATGGAGAGCGCCAAGCGCGAATCAGCTTCACGATACGAGGGAGCGGCAAGGAGGTCGTGCAACGCCTCCAGCGCACGTCCGGCTCGGGAACCAAGATCGCCATGTCAACGCGGAGCCCAGGGCTCCCCGCGGAGCCGAAGTACAAGATCGTGAGTGGCGAGGGTGAAGTTGTCACGAGCGGCTCCTTCGAGTATGGGTGAGGCTTCAGCTGCTCAGCCACATGGGGTGGCTTTAAGAAGGGTGAACGGTATCAAGTACTCTGCACCTATCAAGTTGGACCATTCAGAACGGAGATCACACCGCAAGACCTCCAGTTCTAAGATTCTGTCTGACCGCCCCGAGTCTGTTTTGATGACTGCCTCGGGGCGGTCTTCTTCTGGTCTTCCCGCGCGCACACTGTCCCGGCCGTGTGAACCCGCCGCGAGACAACCCCCGACTCTCAACGAACTGCACCGGCTAATGGTCTCTTGCATGCATCATTAGACGCGGAAGGAGCAACACGATGATCGAGCATCTGGACTTTGATCCGGAATCAGTCATGGCCGCCTACGGCGGCTCGGAACGCGCCCTATGGGAGCTGATCATGGGTGAGCAGATCCATATCGGCGGCATGCAATCGTCCCTGGCACTGGCCGAGGCCGCCGGCATCGCTTCGGGTTCCCGAGGCGTGGACTTGTGTTGTTGTACGGGGGCAGGCATGAGGTTTCTCGTCCGGTTTTGTGGCGTGGGGCATATGACGGGTGTGGACAAGGCACCTGCTGTCATCGAGGCTGGACGCACCCGCTCCTCCGCTGCTGGCATGAGCGAGCGCATGGACTTCCTACTCGCTGATGCTTGCCAAACGGGCCTCGAGACCGCCGGGGCGGATTTTGTCTGGGGCGAAGACGCTTGGTGCTATGTAAAGGACAAGCAGCAGCTCATTGCTGAGGCGTCCCGGTTGGCCCGGCCTGGCGGTGTGGTCGCCTTCACCGACTGGACCCTGGGTCCCCAGGTCATGAGCGGTCCAGAGGCGCAGCGGCTGTTGCGTTTCATGAAGTTCCCCAATCTCGTGACCATAAATGAGTACGTGACCTTTATGGAGTCACAGGGACTTCGCGTACTGCGTTCCGAAGATACCGAGCGATTTGCCCCATGCGTGGACCTCTACCTGGATGCCGTCGAGCGCCAGCTTACCTACGATGTCCTCCGAATCCTCGATTTTGACAGCAACATTGCCGCGGCCGTCAAGGAAGAGATGGTCCACATGAGGGAACTGGCCCACGCCGGCCAAATTGTGCAGGCACTGTTTGTTGCGCGGAGGGAGCCATGACCCATTGCGATGCAGATGGACCTCACGAATGGTTCCGGAGGATGATCTCCAATTGTCTGCAATATGCTCGCGCCGCCCACGCGGAGGGACGCCCCATTATCGGAATCATGTGCGAATTCACCCCGCGCGAAATCATCATGGCTGCGGGCGCCGTGCCGGTCTGCCTGTGTGGCGGATCCGCGGCCACCATACCGGCCGCGGAAGAACACCTTCCCGCCAACCTGTGTCCCCTGATCAAGTCTACTTATGGGTACAGCGTGTTGCGCAACAATCCGTTTCTCGAGATGGCCTCGCTTGTCGTGGCGGAGACCACCTGCGATGGCAAGAAGAAAATGTATGAACTCCTGTCGGAACGCTATCCCATGTACGTGCTCGAGCTTCCGCAGAAGCCTCACGAGGACTCCGGTCTCGCCCAATGGTGTGAAACGCTGCGCCGCTTCAAAGCAGAGTTGGAACTTCGATTTGGCGTGCCCATCACTGACGAGGCGCTCCGCGCAGCGATTGCGAACATGAACCAGGAAAGGCGCTTGCGCCGGGAATTGGCGGCATTGATGAAGGCTGATGCCCCACCCTTGACCGGGCGTCAATTGCTCGACTTCAAGTCACGTGTGGCCGGGATGGAGAGGGATCTTGTGCAGTTGGAATTGGCGCTTGTGGCACTCCGATCACAAACGGAACTGCCTGCGCGACAAAACCGCGTTCGCGTGCTGATGACCGGCGTACCCATGGTTCACGGCGCGGAATGGGTGCTGGACCTGGTCGAAGACCATGGCGGTTTGGTTGTTGCCCTTGAGAACTGCACGGGGTTAAAGCCCATCCTGGAGGATGTGGACGAGTCTTCGGACGATCCCATTCACGCCTTGGCCGTCAAATACTACCACTTGCCCTGCTCTGTTATGAGCCCCAACGACGACCGCCTGAACCTCATCCGTGAGCTTGCGCTGGAATACCGGGCCGAGTGCGTTATCGAGCTGGTCTGGCAAGCCTGTATCACCTATGACGTCGAGTCGTACCGCGTCAAGCGGCTCGTCCAGGAAGAAATCGGGGTGCCCTATCTTGGCATCGAAACCGACTATTCCGTTTCAGACAGTGCGCGCATCACCGTGCGGGTGGAGGCGTTGTTTGAGGCGGTTCTACAAAGGCGCCGTTCCGGCTCTCCTGCGGCGCCGGTGTCCGCGGTTCAAGAAGCGCGCCCGGACGACAAGACATGAAACATGTCTACTACACGAGTCCCTTTGTTCCTCCGGTGTGGATAGCGGCCCACGGCTTGAAGCCGTGCCTTATGAACGTTTCAGCTCGCGACACCGGGACAGGCACCAGTCCGGGTGAGTGCCCCTACGCTCGAGCGGTGATCAACCAGGCGTCTCGACGGGATGATTCACTCTTCGTGCTGACGGCCACATGCGATCAAATGCGCAGAGCGGCCGAGTGGCTTTCGCTCGAATTCGAACAACGGCGCGGGAAGGATGAAAAAGCCAAAGACCCTTACGATCTGGACTCGCCGGTCTTCCTCTTGAATGTGCCCGCCACGTGGCATTCCGCTGCCCGGGACCGCTACCGTGCTGAATTGGCGCGGCTTGGCCGTTTTCTGGTGCGAAAGGGCGGACGCAGTCCCGACGCCAGTGACCTTCGAGAATCGCTGCGTAGCGGGCGCCTGCAATTGCACGTGCCACACACGGACCCCGTTGGTGTCCGGACCACGGCCGTTCCGCTGGCGGTAGTGGGGGGGCCTCTCATGGAGGAGCATGCGGAGCTGTATCGCGTTATTGAGCGCAACGGTGGGTCCGTCGCGTTGAACGGTTCGGAAGGGTGTGAGCGCAGCCAAGTCACTCCCGGTGATGCGAGTGAGTTTGTGCGCGATCCCTTGGGAATGCTGACTGCCCTATATTTCGATTCGATCGGCGATGCATTCCGGAGGCCTGATTCCGGACTCGCCCGCTGGCTGGTCCCTCGCATCGAGCAGCGCAGTATCAGAGGAGTCGTGTTTTACGCATACACATGGTGCGATCTATGGCGAGCTCAGTATGTCAGCCTGGCGGAGGCGGTGAAGCTTCCGTCCTTATTGCTCGAACTCGGAGGGGAAGAGCGTTTAAGCGCCGGCACGATCACGCGCATTCAGGCATTCATGGAGTCGTTGCGATGAATGAGGCGCCCGCCAGACTTTCACTCGCCGAATGGGATGTGCGGTACGACACTCTGCGGCAACGAGGGCTGCGTGAGGCCTGGTACGGCGGTTCGCTCAGCCGGCATGTTGAACATGGCGACCGCCGGCTGCTGTCGTTGCGGTTCGACAATTCGCCGGCCGCCCTGCGCCTCTGGAATCTGCTCCTGACTGAGGAGGAACGGCTCCATGCCGCGCGTGCCGGGGGCAAGAAGATTGTGGGCGCCATGAAAGACCTTGGGACCGTACCGATACTGGCCTACGCGGTACCCGGGCTTGTGGCGTTCTATCCGGACGGTGCGTGGTGGATTCCGTGCCTCATGGAGGGCAGCGCCGGCCTGCTGGCCAAGGCCGGTGCGCTCGGTATCGACGACACCTTCTGCCCCGTGCGGGCGATGCTCGGCGCGTTCGAGACACAACGGCATTTCCCTATCCCTGATCTGCTGACCTGCAGCGTGGGAGCCACCTGCGACGATTTCTCCGCCATTGCCCAGCGATTGGAGCACATGGGGCATCCCATCCACTGGTGGGAAATTCCCCATCGCCGTCCGGCGGAGCCTGGCGAGGAGCAGACCCTGCTTCCTACGGGCGCGACGGTCGCGCAATCGGAGATCGCCTTTGTGGCGAGAGAACTCGAGAGGCTGCGCCGCGTGCTGCAGGACCTCGCGGGCCGCAGTATATCTTTGGATGACGTGTCGGCCAGTATCCGTGCAGCGAATGTCGTGCGACGTCTCCTGTGCGCATTGCGCGACGCCGTGTACGGCTCTCCGTGCTGTCCATTGCCGGCTCTGGAAATGCTAATCGCCGAGGTACTGCCGGTGCATTTCTGTTCTGATCGAAGTGAGACTGAAGCGGTGTTGCGCGAACTCCTTGCCGAGGTTGTGCGCAGAGTTCATTGTGGTTCGGGGATCTTGCCGCAAAGCGCCGTCCGTTTGTTCTGGGTGAATCCCGTGGCCGATCTGCGGATCCCCCGTCTGGTGGAAGACTGCGGCGGCCGGATTTGCGGTGCCGACTACATGTTCTGCCATGCTCAGGCCACCATTCCGGAGAATGTCCCTCCCCTGGAGGCGCTCGCCATGGCTGCTCTGAGCGACCCTATGGCGGGCACAGCCGTCGACCGCGGGCGATGGATCTGCCGCGAGGCAAGACGGTTCGGCGCCGAGGCGATGGTGATTTCGCGCATACCCGGGGCCAGCCATTGCGCCACCGAAGGAGAGATCATCCGCCGTGTGGTAACCCGGGAGTTGCCCCATCTACCTGTCATCGAATTCGAAGTCCCGTCCGTGGCAGACGCATTGCTCCCTACGCTTCAGACGCGTGTCGAGGCATTGATCGAAACGGTTCGATTGAGGAAAGTGAAACCATGATATCTGCAGGAATTGATGCGGGCTCACGCTCCATTAAGGTAGTTCTGTTGGATCTGGATACGCACCAGGTTCTCGCGTGCGGCCAGACCAATCAAGGTGTGCACCAGGAGGCCCTTGCTCAAGATCTCTTTCTGCATCTGCTTGAACAGACGGGCGTGGATCAAAGCAACCTGAGAGGCATCATCGCCACGGGATACGGCCGTAACCTCATCGGCTTCGCCGACACGACGGTCACTGAGATCACCTGTCACGCGCGCGGTGTTTGTCACACGGTTCCAAGCGCACGCACCATCGTCGAGATCGGCGGGCAGGATAGCAAGTGCATTCGCTTGAACGGAGACGGTACGGTCCGTGATTTCGCCATGAACGACCGCTGCGCAGCAGGGACAGGCCGCTTCCTGGAAGTCGTGGCCGCTCGTCTGGGCGTGACGTTGGATGCCTTAGGCGCTTTGGCGAAGCATGCGAAGTCGCCCGCACACATCAGCAGCACGTGCGTCGTCTTTGCGGAAACGGAGATCATCGGGTTGTTGGCTTCCGGCGCCGCCCCCGCGGACATTGTCGCAGGAGTGTTGATCGCGGTCTCCACGCGAGTCGGTGCCATGGCCGGCCGCCACGTGGAAGACCCCGTCCTGTTCACGGGCGGCGTGGCCCTCATCCCTGGCATGGTTGATTGCCTGAAGGAGACTCTGGGGCATCCCGTCTGCGTGGCCCCTGAACCGCAATTCACGGGTGCCCTCGGCGCCGCTCTCACGTCCGCCTCCCCGTGATGCATGCGGGCATAGAACACGGATTGCAAGTATGGCCGCGTTTGTATGGTTAGCCTGGAAGCGGGGTCCTGCAAGCGGGGACCCCAAAGGCTCTGTAAGCTATACGTGCCTCATACTGTGTGGCATGCGCGAGTTTGACTTCCTTTATCAGCTTCACTCAATCGCTGAACAAGAGGCCTGCATCTCCGCGCCGTACACTGCCACAGCCTGCACCAGCGGTGTCTTTATAGGAAATGCTCTTTCCTCGTCTCGTGCGCGCCAAGTCAAACTGCCGCTGCCGTTCTTTCGCCCCCAGGAGTTCCTGTCGCCTTGGATTCGGGAAAAGGCTGCGTTCTGCGCGATATCGACGGCAACAAATGCATCGACTTCTCGATCGGCATCTACGTCACGACGTTCGGGCATTGCCACCCAAAGGTCTCCGAGGCGGTCGCCCGGTACCAGAAACGCTTGATGAACTTCCACGATTTCACGACGGAGCTCAAGGTTCGCCAGCGCCGAGGTGGCGGAGCCATTCGGCTATACGGTCGAGGCGGGAACACCTGCCGCAACCAACGCATGAAACCATCTTCGATCTAGTCACCCGCAACGGCAAGGACCGCGCCAGGCCATCGAGGGGCAGCAGCGCGAGTGGACAAGCGCCAGCCGCTATTGTGTACCATTCCGTTCGTGGCGCGCCGCAGCAACGGAGAAACGCATAGGGATTGCAGGGTAATGAAAACGCTTCGCGTGGGCATCATCGGTTTGGGATTTATCGGCAAGGTACATGCCTACGGCTACCTGACTTCGCCTCTCTTCTACGAGAAACTGGGCGTTCGCGGGCGCATCACGCACGTGTGCACCAGCAGGCCGGAAACGGCGGAGGCGGGACGGGCCCAGCTCGACGCGGAGGTGGCCGTCACCGACTACCGGGCTGTCACGGAGAATCCGGACATTGATATCGTCAACATCTGCACACCCAATCACCTGCACAAGGACGCGCTGCTGTCCGCGATGCGGCACCAGAAGCATATCTATTGCGACAAACCGTTGGTGGTGAATATGCGCGAGGCGGAGGAGGTGCTGGCGGCGCTGCCATCATATCGTGGCACCGCGCAGATGACTCTCCAATGCCGTTTCTTTCCCCCTGTGATGCGCGCGAAGCAGTTGATCGATGAGGGTTTTGTCGGAAAGGTCCTCGAGTTTCGCGCGGTCTATTTGCACGCCGGCAGTGCCAACCCCAATGCACCGCTGCGCTGGAAACTCTCCGCCGAAGCCGGCGGCGGCGTGATCAACGACCTCGCATCGCACGTCCTGGATTTGATGCATCACTTGCTTGGCGATTACGCGGGAATCACCGCCAACACGCATGTTGCCTATGCGGAGCGTCCAAGCGCCGCCGACCCCAAACGCATGCTGCACGTGGACGCGGAAGATTGCGTGATGATGCTGGTGCGGATGGCGGATGGCAGTCTCGGCCACATCGAGGCGACGAAGATCGCGACGGGCACGGAAGACGAAATCCGTTTTGAAATCCATGGCGAGAAGGGCGCGCTCCGTTTCAACAGCATGGAACCGCATTTTCTCGAAGCCTTCGACGCGACCGCCGCGGCCGCCCCGATCGGCGGGATGCAGGGATGGACACGCATCGCGACGGGGCAGCGTTACCCGGCGCCTGCCAGCGCGTTCCCCGGCCCGAAGTTCAGCCTCGGGTGGATTCGCGTCCACGCGGCATGCCTCGCGAATTTCCTCCAGGCAGTAGAGCGGGGAGAGAACGGCAACCCCGGACTCGACCAAGGGGTTTACATCCAATATCTGATGGACCAGGTCCGTCAGGCCAACCAAACCGGGTCCCGCGTGGAGTGCCGCTGCCGCCACGAACTGCTTTCTCGCCACTGACTGGATCTTCGCCGATCCTGTGAGTGACAGACTGCTTATCCGGAGTCCGACAGTTGGGTGGGACTGAGGGCTTGTACAACAACTTATTCGACTTCGCGACTTGATAGTTTTTGGACATCCTGCAGCATAAGGCATGAGGAACTGCCGGATCATTACTGCACGGACAACGCCTGGAACATGCATTGTTCCCGGGCATGACTCGTGTATGATGGAGCGACGTCTCTGAAGGGCGTCGTGCACGACCGGTGAGCGCGCACTGACGTGGCGATTCAACGGCTGTGCCCGTATTCAGGTTCAGGTACGCGAGGATCGGCGGCTGAGTTGCGTGTTCCGAATGGGCTGGAATGGCGCCTTAAGTGGGGAAAGCGTGATGCGCGAGAAAAGGCAGAAGGCAGAGTGTGGACCGGATGTGCTGGACGCCATCCGTAGTGCATATCCCGATAACATCGTGACCGACGACGTCGTCTTTGACGAAGACTCGTACTACGACGGGATACGCGACGAAGTGCGAGCTGCGTTGTCTCGCATCGGTGAGGCAGACCTCGTGTATGACCGTCCGCCGGAGGGAATACCGCATTGGGAGGACGGGGCCGATCCTGACGAAGATCCGCCGACATGGGTCGAGGATCCTTCGTCGTACGACCTGCTCTTCCTCGCCTTGCGGGGTAAACCGTTCGAGTTCGAGGGCGAAATGGAGGAGGAGGACGTACTGGAGGAGGGGGATGAACCGGTGATGGCTCTCGTACCGACTGTGGGCCACATCGGGTGCGCCGTGGGGATCTCGATAGTCGCTCCATTTGCGGTGATTCGCTTCACGGAGATGGAGGTTACGGAAAGCGGTTGGAATACGCTTCCGGACATCTGGCCGCGCATGTTTAACCTTGACGGCAGCGAACTCGATGTCGAGGCCCACTACGAAGTGCTGTTTCTTGAAGAAGGCATAAATGCGTTGCGTGACCTTCGAGAAAGGACCGCGAAAGTCCTACAGGAATTCGGCATTCGCGTCTTGTCCGAGCAGGAACTTGGCGTGCCCGTTCCAAGGCTCAAACCTGAACCGGAGCGGAACGCCATGCTGCAAAGGAAGTTCGCCACGGTCGGCGATGCCTTGTTCTTCCAGACGGCTTGAGGGTTATTCACGTGTGGGAACCGCGCGGACGATAAGCAAGAGAAGACAGGCCCTGATCGACCTAAACCTCGTGAAATAATGTGTGGAGCTCATCAAATGGATTCAGTTGGTCCAATCTCCTATACGAATCGCAAAGGCAAGACATACTATCTACATGCCGTTACGAGGAAGTCTGGAAAGACTTCGTACGTGATGAAACTCTCCGAGGAAAGCGCGCTGACAGAGCTGCCTGAAGGGTATTCAATCTCGGAAAGCGTCAACGGCCAGGTCTCCGTGGGGCGTGCAGAACCCAGAGCGACCACCGAAAGAGAAGAAGCGGAAGTCGCGGCGATTCTCCTGGACCTCGGCCTGAAGGGTTACCGATGTGTGGCCAAAGGCCCATACATCACGGTCTATGAACCTCTCCTCTCGGAGGAGGACCTGCGCGAAACGTACAGCTTCTTGGCCGGGCCTTTCATGGCTGGTTTGGACTCACTGATCTCGGAGAAGTTGGACCGGGGACCGCACGGACCCGTCATGCGCTTTCGACTCGTCGACGAGGAACAACGGCTCTTCACCGTTGAGCGTATGACCTACCGTGGCGACGGCAGATGGCATTCGCTGACGGGGAATGGGGCGCCATTGCCGGAGGTAACAAGGAAGTATCTCGCACATCTTGGAAGGGAGAGCTTCTTCGACTTGATCTGAGTGCGTGACTGGTAGCTTCAGCGATTCCCATGGACTCGCCTCAGCTTGGGTTGAGTTCAGCCCCCGTAAGGGCAAAAGACAATAGCCCAGCTATTTATCGCTGGGTTGCCCGGACAACCTGAAGACGAGTCCCATCAGGGACGTCAGAGCAGGCCGGGCGCATCGGAAGGCGGCGCCCAAAGCAGGGTACATGGAGCAAGCGGGCCCAGCGATGAATCGCTGGGCTATTCTCTGCCGTCTCTATCGGGACTTGTAGTCGAGCCAAGACTCTCTATATGGGTGTCTCGTTCTCGATACTACCGAAGTCACCTGCCGCACTACGGGGCAAAGTGTTTGGAAAGCACATGTTTCCATCTGAACCTGCGACTTGGGGTACTTTCGTGCAGTGGTTCATTCAGCGAATAACGCCACGAGAATCGGTTAGAACACCGAACATGTCCAGAGACACACGGGAAACGGTATCCGAGAAGTCGGTGCTCTCAAGAGACCGGGCAGCACAATGAAATGCCCGGCCTGCAATAGTCCTATCGAATTTGACTGGTTGTTTTGTGCGGGATGCGGAGTGTCTTTGGAGCATATCCAAGTCGACCCGGCGGAAGCGGAAGACAACAAGGCGATTCAAGAGTTGCCGCCTGAAATCCAGGATGATATCGCGCTCTTTCGACAGTACAAGGGGCCGGATGATGGCGTAGACGCTCTTTTTCGGGATGCCGACCCGGCCCGATGTGAACTATGGTTGGCAGCCTCGCGAGGTGGTTGGCCCGAGGCTCGATGGCTGGCAAGCCGATGCCATCGATTGGGGCACGCGATTCCCGAGGATTTGCGTGAAGCGAATCGGCTTTGCGACTTGGCAGCGCAACAGGGAGAGCCGCTCGCCCTCTACGATCTCGCCGCGCGCTACGAGGCCGGAATTGATGCCGAGCCGGACCTGGCCAAGGCGGCGGCCTTGTACCGCCGGGCGGCGGCGGCGGGAGTCGTGCGAGCGCAGTGCCAGATGGCGGAGTGCTATCTGCGTTCCGGCGCGGGAGAGTGGGAACTCGGCGAGGCGGCGAAATGGCTGAGAAAGGCCGCCCATCAAGGTTCTGTGGCCGCTGAGGACCGGCTTACCGAGTTGTACATTGCCGAAGGTACAAGGGCCATGCCATCAACAGAAGGCGCTGTTTGGCTGCTCAGATCGGCAGAAAGGGGCGATCCAAGTGCGCAACTGCGGCTCGCCCGTTGTTATGCTGACGGCGAGGGGGTCGCCGAGGATCGTAGCCGGGCCCTGCATTGGTACCAATGCGCGCTGGATGCGTACACGCAGGGCCCCCGCGAGCTTCGCAATATCGCCCATTGTTATCAGGGCATGGCCGAACTGGGCGAGGCCGAAGCGCAATTCCGATTGGCGGCATGCCTCTCTAACGGAGACGGCGTTCAACAGGATTTGCGGTTGGCCGCTACGTGGCTGGAAAGAGCTGCCGAACAGGAGCACGCGCAAGCCTTGCTGCGACTGCCGGTAGCGTACCGTGAACTGGGCGATTCTCTGGCCGATGCGTCTGGTGGAATGCATCAGCAGGAAGCGATTCTCTGGTATCAAGAAGCGGGCTCCCTGGGGGACGGCGCGGCGTGCCTCCGGCTTGCGGAATGCTACGCTGCGGGCAGGTGCGTTGAACAAAGGGACATGCCAGAAGCGGTCGCCTGGTTTCGCAAAGCCGCGGAGCTGGCGGAACCCATGGGCCAATTCCGCTTGGGTGTGTGCTATGCCTCGGGCGATGGGGTGGAACGCGATGAACGCGAAGCGGCTAATTGGTTTCAGCGCGCCGCGGACGCCGGGCATGCGCCGGCCCAGTTCAGGTTCGCCCTCCAATTACTCACCGGCCGCGGTGTACCCAAGGATCCCGCGCGGGGCGTGCAGTATCTGGCTCGCGCCGCCAAACAGGACTATGTTCGCGCACAAACCAAGTTGGGCGAATGCTATTGCACAGGGCAAGGTATCGCCAAGAACTGGGACGCCGCCGTTGCGTGGCTCGGCAGGGCCGCGAAAGCGGGTGACGAAAACGCGGAGCGGCTGCTTCGAAAATACGGCGTCCGCCATTAGACCAACGACGTGATTCCTCCCCTCTGAGGCAATACCAACGCCGCACACATCGCGGGACGGCTATGCCGGCGAATGATCCGCGCAGGCAATCCCAGCGGATTGTTGCTTTGATTCTCGCGGCCATCGTGCTACGCTTTGCACCGGGCAACTTCATTCAGAGGGGTGCGTGTGGGCCGGAGCGGTGCGGACTCCGGTTCCCGGGCAGAAGGCTAGGCTTGGAGATAATCAACATGCTAGGGTCAAGAAGTGTGTTCGGGCACCAGGGCTGCAACGCGCGATCCTGTGATATCGCTTGCAGAGCGACTACTTTCTGTGGTCCGCGAGTCCTTCCCTCGCTCATACTGTGCCTGCTTCCATTGATGTTGGCCTTCCAACTGGAAGCACAAGACGTTGACTTTGACGTGTCCCACCGGGTCATCCGCCAGGGCGAAACGCTGACCTTTTCCAACCTCACGGTGCCGGGCGGACTCCCGATCATCGGATGGGAATGGGATTTCGGCGATGCCACGACGAGCACGGATGAAACGCCCAGCCATGTTTATGCCGCGCCAGGACAGTTCACGGTGTCGCTGACGGCGACCACTGCTTCGGACAGCGTGACCGAGACAAAGACGGGGTATGTCATCGTGTTGGGACCGGGCGCGCCGGTGATTCTCAATGAGTATCTCGCCTCCAACAGCACCGGCCTGCAGGACGAGGATGGAAAGTACTCGGACTGGGTCGAACTGTATAACGCGACAGATGACCCGGTGTCCTTGCTCGGTTGGGCGTTAACGGATGATCCGTTGAATCCGAACAAGTGGCTGCTTCCGGACGTGACGATTGGTCCCGGTGGTTTTCTGGTTGTGTTCGCCTCGGACAAAAACCGCACGGCGGTTCCGGGTGAATTGCACACCAACTTCAAGCTGGATGCGGACGGCGAGTACATTGCCCTCGTCCAGGATCCGGCGGTGCCGACCATTGCGTACGCATACCCCGCGCGCGAACAGCGCACGGACGTCTCCTACGGATTGGTCGGCATGGATACGGGGCTGCCGGAACCGGAGGTGCACGGGTTCATGACCGTGCCTACCCCGGGTGCGCCCAACGCCTATGACACTGCGCAGGCCGAGGTCACGGCCACGCCGGTCTTGAGCCACATTCATGGTCACTACGACGCGCCTTTCAGCCTGGGCCTTACGGCCACCGAGCCGGGCGCCGAGATCTATTACACACAGGATGGCTCGTTGCCGGATCAAGTGAGCGGCACCCTGTATACGGCGCCGATCCCGGTGAACGCAAACAAGGTAATTCGCGCGATCGCCTACGCGCCGGGGTACCTCGGGTCCAAAGTGGCAACGGCGACGTATATCATCGGCGCGAGCGCCCTGGAAAAGAGCTTGCCCTCATTGTGCGTGGTCGGCGATCCCGCGAAGGACCTCTGGGCGCCGGACGGCATCATGGTCATCAATGGCGGCTATTACGATGGTTCGGGGAAGTGGAAGCCTCTCGCCGTTGACGATTCCAATTCATTCCTGGAACACGGCGATGAATGGGAGCGCAAGATTTCCCTGGAGTTCTTCGATCCCTCCGGCGCGCCGGCCTCGCCTGAACTGCTCGGTTTCCAAGAGGATTGCGGTATCCGCGTACACGGCAGCAAGGGGCGCCGGGAAGCGTACCGGATCGCCGCAGCCATCGATGATCCTTGGGACAATTACCTCTACAAGATTTCCTTCCGCTACTACTTCCGGGACGAATACGGCAATTCGCGCTTATCGTATCCCTTGATTCCGAATGCAAACCTGTCCAGCCTGAAGAACATCGTAATGCGCGCCGGCACGGACGATCCGTACAATCCCTTCATCAAAGACGAATTGAGCCGCCGGTTGATGGCTCAGATGGGTAATGTCACGTGCCGGGGCACCTTCATTCATTTCTACCTGAACGGCTACTTCAAGGGCTATTTCAATCCCGTGGAACGCTACGTTGAAGATTTCTTCCAGCAGGTATACGGAAGTGATGACGGATGGGACGTCATCAAAGGCACTGATGAAGCGGAGAACGACCGGCGCGAGCTGGTGGAAGGCGATTGGGACGCGTGGTTTGCGCTGAACGATTTTGCGGCGAACAACGACCTGTCCAATCCAGCCAACTACACGGCGATAGCGGCAATGATGGATATCGACAACTTCATCGACTACCTCATCATCGAATGCTACGCAGCGAATTTCGACTGGCCGCGAAACAACTGGTACATGGCCCGCGAACGCAGCGCGGATCCCGATTTGAGCCGCTGGCGCTTCTACGTCTGGGACATGGAAATGTGCTACTACGCCATGTCCGACTCCGCGGAAGATTTCACCGTGGAATCCTACTCGGATAATCCCTTCCACCTGACCGATGGCTGGACCTTCCTCAGAGCGCCGGGCACGAACCGGGACACCTCCCCAATCGCCAAGCTGTATCAGGCGTTGCTTGCGAACGCCGATTTCCGGGCGGCCTGGGAAGCGCGCGCCGCGGCACTGCTTGGCCCCACGGGCATCCTGGGCGCGGCCAACGTGCAGGCTCACTTCGATGACCTGCGCGACGAAGTAAGCGGCGTCCTGCTGTCCCAGCCCATGAACCCCTTCATCCGGGACGTATGGGCCGTGGAGCGCGCCAAGTGGTTGCTGTATTGGTCTGCCGAAGAAGGGCTGATGCCCACCTATGGAAACACAGACACCGACGGCGACGGGCTGACGGGGGTCGAGGAAATCGCGCTGGGGACACTCCCCGGCAATCCAGATTCAGACGGAGATGGCTTGACCGACGGCGAGGAAGTGACTTCGGAATCGACGGACCCCATGGATCTCGACTCCGATGACGACCTCTTGCCGGACGGATGGGAAGTCAACCACAGCCTCGACCCGAACAGCGACGCCGGCGACGATGGTGCCAGCGGTGACCCGGACGCGGATACGTACTCCAATCTTGATGAGTACAACGCCGGTACCGACCCGCGCTCCGATGGGTCATTCCCCGGCGGCGCCGTGCCCGTGGCGGGAGCCGGCGCGCTCGCACTTACGGCCGCAGCCTTGCTCGCACTTGGCGCCTTGCGGAGGAGATAGCCGCCCGACAAAAGCTCAATTCCGCGGTAGAACAAGGTGTCGAAGGGTCATGTTTTGTTCGGCCTGTTCATCTCTGACACCTGCCAAAGCTCCATCTATAATGCAGCGAACCGCATGGCCGGATACGGCGGACCCGGGTTCTGCGCGTCCAGGTAATCCTGGAAACGGCGGTTGAGTTCTCTCCGTGTTGTGATGTTGCATTGGCGCAATACGTTGCAAAGAACGGTGCCGCAACCATATGGGTGAGCGCCGTTCGACGGTCAAACCGATGCTATCTTCGTGATCTGCCACGCTGGTGCGTGGCGTTCCCAGGCGTAACTGCCGTTTTCAGGATCATGTACGTCCCACCCCGTTGCGCCTCCCGTGCCCACACCGTCCACACCGTCCACACCGTCCACACCGTCCACACCGTCCACACCGTCCACACCGTCCACACCGTCCACTCGGTCCACTCGGTCCACTCGGTCCCATTATTCCCCTCTGCCACGCCAAACGCATCCTCGGCAACATCCGCCCACGCCCCCACCGAAGAAACGATGCCCCCAAGAACCGCCAAACTCATCCGGGATTGCCTCGACACCGTGGCAAAAGCGCAGGAGACAAGGAACAAACAGATGAAGGTCATGAAGATGAGTAGCTACTGCCCGCATTTCGCGACCGGGATAGGAGTCCGGGCGCGCCAAGCCCGCGCGAAAGGAGTGAGCAAGAGAGGATATAGCGGCCGATAGTATCGCCGGGAAAGACTTTGTCGCCAGGCTGGTTGGAGTAGTTCAGCGTGAGCACATGCTCGCGCGTGTACGCCTTGTACATTTCAAACGTGTGGCGGGCGCGCTCGAGCAATAGACCCTCTCCGGGCGTAATATCCTCGAAGTCGACGACGGCAATTGAATGGATGCGTTTCAGGAGGGCTTCTTCCGAAAGTGGATCAATCACGAGGGAATCCGGAGGACTTGCCGATGCGGAGAGCAAGCACCATGTTGCCAGAATCTCCGTCCAACGAAACATCTTCACTCCTCCCCAAACCCTTGGTGAACCGGCGGAGTCCATAGAACGGGCCTGTGGCCCGGCGCGTGCGGAAGAACGTGCTGCCCGCAGTTGACGTCAACCACGTGCAGTTCCGCGTTTCGAGACAGGATACCAAGCTGTACACGACCCGAGGTAATGGGCAGTTCTGTCTGTCCGCGTCACTTCCCGGGCGCGCACCGCGAAGGTTATGCCGGACGTTTCGGCGAAGCATGCGTCGTCCGGAGAACGGCAAGGTCCCCCAGAGACGCAGTACGCACACGAAGAACCCCCAACGACCGTATGGGCTTCATTGCGGTGACATCGCTCGCCTATTTCTTCTATCCGTCGCACCTCTCGCGGGGATGCACGGGCAACTCGTTGCGGCGGCTATGCCGGTGTCTGGTCATGCGCTCGGAGGATCGGCGTTGATTTTCTTTCTGAGGTCAAGAAGTTGCCGCACTTGTTCGAGAAGTTGCTGCGCGCTATAGGGCTTGGGGAGCACCCAATTCTCATCGCTCAACTCGACACTGAAGTGGGTGGAGTCATTGGGATACCCACTGACGAAAAGTACCGCGACATCCGGCCGAAGCGCGCGAATGCTGCTGTAGGCCTCGGGGCCCCCCATTTCCGGCATGATGACATCCAGAATCAAGAGGTCGATACCCGGTCCAAATTGCTTGAACTGTGCCACGGCCTCTCGTCCGTTCTTTACGGTGAGAACGGAGTATCCTGCGTCTTCAAGTACTCTCTTGCCCAGCACCCGCACCGTTGCCTCGTCCTCGGCCAACAGAATGGTCTCCGTGCCGCCCGCAACCTGTATGTGTACGTTCGAATCGGCATGCGCGGCCCGCCGTTCAACTGCCGGTAGAAACACGTTGAACGTCGTGCCCTTGTCGATCTCGCTGTGGAGTTCAACGGCCCCATGATGCTGCTTGACGACGCCATATACGGTGGCCAGACCCAACCCCGAGCCTTTTCCCGGGCCCTTTGTCGTGAAGAAGGGTTCGAAAGCCTTCTCCCGTATTTGCTCACTCATCCCGCAGCCGCTGTCGGTTACGGACAACAGGACATAGCGCCCCGGGCCAACCCCCGGGTACCTCTCGCAGTAGATTTCATCAATCAGTCTGTTGTCTGTCGAAAGAGTCAAGACGCCGCCTTTCGGCATGGCGTCACGGCCATTCACCACCAGGTTCATCAACGTCTGTTCAATCATGCCCCGGTCGGCGTGAACAGTCCACAATCCGTGACCTTGAACGAAGCTCATGCGGATATGCTCACCGATTACGCGTCCCAGCATCTTCAACATGCCCGCGACAACTTCATTCAGGTCCAGGTCCTGCGGCTGCATAGTCTGGCGGCGTCCAAACGCAAGCAATTGGGCGACGAGAGTTGCCGCCCTCTGGCCCGCCGCAACGACCTCGCTGAGTGCCTCACGGGCAGGATGCTTCTCCTCCAGAGCATCCGTGGCCAGTTCGGAATACCCGAGAATTGCCTGGAGCAGGTTGTTGAAATCGTGCGCGACTCCTCCCGCCAATTGACCCACCGCTTCCATCTTCTGCGATTGGCGCAACTGGGCCTCCAACTCAATCTCGCGCGAGATGTCGCGCTTCACCGCCACGTAGCTCACGATGTCGCCGCTTGCATCGCGTACGGGAGAAATCGCCGCTTCCTCCGTGAACAGCGTTCCATCCTTGGCCTTGTTGACAATCCGCCCATTCCAGGTCTCGCCGCGCGCAAGGGTCTCCCACATTCTCCCGTAGAACGCGGCGTCATGAGTTCCGCTCCTGAGGATGCGCGGGTTCTGTCCAATCGCTTCGCGGCGCGTGTAGCCCGTGGTGCGGGTGAAAGATGGGTTGACGTACTGAATGGCGCCGTTCTTGTCTGTAATGACGATGGCCTCCGCAGCCTGCTCGATGGCCAATGTCAATCGCTCACGGTCGCCTTCGGCCCGTTTTCGGGAGATGATCTCCCACGCCATCTCCGCCAATTCGACGGTGACATCCACGTCTTCCTGCACGTAGTCGTCGTCCTTGTTGCCCACTCCGAGGATTGCGACTATCTTCTGCTCCCGGTAAACCGGCACGACAAGTTCCCGCACGATTGGCGCGTGGCCTTCCGGAAGCCCTTTGCGGCAGGGAAGCCTCAAGTAGTCATTGTGGATAAGCGGCACCTTCTCGCGGACGCAATCGGCCCATACTCCGGCCTCGTCAAGAGGGTAGTGAGCTCCTTTTCCCTCGGCAGTGCACATGGTCTTCATCGTGTTCGTTGACCACATTTGCAGCTGCACGGTCGCCTGGTCCTCGTCCACAAAGTGAAAGAAGCCAATGTGGCTATCGGTCAACAACTCTGCTTCGTCCAGAAAGCCCTGAAGGAGTTCCTCGACGGAATGGTCCGCCGCGAGTTCGGTGAGCCGGAGCCGCGCGTTCGTCATGCGCTCATGGCGATTGCGCATGCGGTTTGAGGCAGCCAAGGCCACTTGATCGGCGAGTTGGCAGGCGAAAGCAATCTCATCATCCTCCCAGCGATGCGGGGTGTCCACGTGTTCGAAGCATAATGTTCCGAGGCTCTCACCCCGGGCCCGGATGACGGCATCCAGCATGGACGTGATTCGCATGGGTTTAATGTAGCTCTCGACATACCCGGACACGCGCGGGTCCGTCAATGCCTCGCTCGCATCCACATATTTGGCACTCTTCAGGACTGCAAATTCTTCCCGGAACTCGTGCTCATGAAGCACGGCCCCCTTCGTGTGGGCGTTGACCTCGGCATCGAAGTTGTCGATGTTCACAAGTCGTGTCTTGTCATCATTGAATAGCCATACCCCGACTCGAGCTATGCCAAAGGCGTTTGACACGGTTTGGGTCAGGAGGGCTGCCGCCTCGCGGATCCTCCCCTCCGCGACGAAGGGTGATGCCGCGATCTCCGCCAAAACCGCGCTTTCACGCCGGACGCGTTCGAGACGCGCGCGGGTCAACTCCTCCGAGCGTCTTCGATCGGTGATGTCGACCAGGGTGCTAAGCATCCCAACGACATTTCCCTGACTGTCCGTCAGGGGCCTGGAGTTGTTGAGCACGCTTATGACGGCGCCATCCTTCCTTCGCAGCTTGTGCTCGTAGTTGACAAGACGCTCGCCGGCCAGGAGCTTCTGATGCGCGGGCAGCACGGCACGCGTGTCCGCATCCACATCAGGCATGCGCATCTGAAGCAACTCCTCACGTGAGTAGCCGAGAAGATCAAGGCCCGCCTGGTTGGCGTCAACAAAGTTCTTTTGGTTGTCAAATACGTACGTGACTACCACGGACTCTTCGAAGATGCCCCGGTACTTTTCTTCACTGGCGCGCAGCGCCTCCTCCGCTCTCTTGCGCGCCGTGATGTCGCGACACACACAGAAGATGCGTTTCTGTCCTCCCAGCGCGACCCCGTTCGTGCTGACCTCAACGTCGTAGTACGAACCATCCTTCCGCCGGTGCCGGGTCTCAAAGTGATCTCCCGCGGCATCAACCGAACGGACCATCTCCATGAGCTCTTCACGAGTCCACTGCAGGTCCCAATCCCAAACGTGGAGATGACGCACCTCGTCAGCGGTGTATCCGAGCATGTCCGCATAACGTTGGTTTGCCTCGAAGACTTTGCCGTTCTGGTCCAGGACGACAATGCCGTCTCGTGACTGTTCGACAAGGATACGGCGCCGCACCGCTTCCTCTGCCAGGGCATTCTCCACCCGCTTGCGCTCGGAAATGTCCTGCGAGACGCCGTAAATGCCCGCCAAAACACCCGAGGCGTCGCGAACGGCCTTCATGGTGTCTTCCATTAGAACGGTGGACCCATCACGCCGGTAGTACTCGAC
>JADLCA010000048.1 GCA_020847495.1 Candidatus Hydrogenedentota bacterium
AGGCGTAAGGCATGTGATAGACTCCGTGCTGAGTTTCTACGAGTAGGCGGCGGAACTGGGGTGGGGCATGCTGCAGGGTCTTCCATATTGGCCACGTACCTACATTTTGGTGGGGTGCGTGGCGTTTATCGTGGCCACGTTCACGATGCCCTTCCTGATTCACCTGCTGCGCCGCGCCAGAATCCTGGACGAAGTCGCCCCCAACAAGATCCACGACCGGCCTATCCCTCGAGGCGGCGGCATCATCATCTTCCTGGCCTTCGCCATCGCCGTGCTCCTTCCCAATTACCGCGACAACCCCATGAAGGGCGTGCTGCTTGGCTCGGGAATCTGCTTGTTCGTCGGCGCGGTGGACGATATCCAAGGGGGCATCCCGGCGTACATCAAGTTCCTGACCCTGCTCTGCGTGACACTTATCATGTCCCACTATGGCGTGTTATTACGCGTGTTTCAGTATTACCCCCTCGACCTCGCCCTGACTCTGTTCTGGGTCGTCGGCGTAACAAGCGCGTTCAACGGCATCGACAACATGGACGGACTCGCCAGCGGCGTTGCCACGATCGTATCCGTCATGTATCTCGTTATCGCGCTGCAGGCGTTCTTCTCCGCGGGGACAGAAACTTCACTGGCGTGGTTTGGCTTGCTTGCCGCAGGGCTCATCGGCGCCAATCTCGGTTTCCTCGTGTTCAACTTCAATCCGGCCCGCGTGTTCATGGGGGACTCCGGCAGCTTCTTCCTGGGTTTCACCCTGGCCGCACTGGGCGTCATGGGTGAATGGAGCCAGACCCCCATCATCTCCCTTAGCATTCCCATTCTCATTCTCGGAGTGCCCATCTTCGACTTCGCGTATATCATTATCGCCCGCATCGTTCGCGGGGAGACGCGCACATTGCATGACGTGATCGCGCACTGCGCGCCCGACCATCTATCCCACCGGCTTGTATGGATCGGGTTTTCTCAACGCAAGGCGGTCTTGTTCATTTATTTGATTTCCGCGTCGATGGGCGTCAGCGGCATTCTGCTGCGCAATAGCAGCAGCCTGCTTGACATGATGCTCGCGCTTTTCCAGGGATTGGCCATCGTGTGTATCGTCATCGTGCTGATGGCGACTGCGGCGCGCAGGCACCAGGCTCATATCGACGCGGAAGTGGCGAAACTCCGTCCTGTGGCAGTCGGTGAGGATCCACCGGACTCGCCCGGCGACGGCACTGAGTGAGGGGATACTTATGCGCTTTGCACTGTTAGGTTGCGTGATTTGCCTCGGGGGCGTCGTGTTGTCCGGTTGCGTCACCGCGAATATCGAGCCGCAGGTCGCGGTGACGGTTCGCGACCAGAACGGCGCGCTGAATGTGATGAACTACGGCGCCACGCCAGACGGCAAGACCGACAACACGGAGGCCTTCCAGAAGGCGCTGGACGCCGCGGGCGCCGACGGCGGCGGGGTCGTCGCCGTGCCCACGGGCTTGTACTGTTTCGACGGATCCCTCACCTTCCCCAAGGCTGTTACCCTGCGCGGCACCTTCTCGTATTCGCCCGCGCACGCCGGCATCCGCGATAACAGCGACGAGAAGCCGGTCTTCGGCACCGTGTTGATGCCGCGCGCCAACGCGGGCGCTGAAGCGGCCGCCCCCTTCATCACCCTGCAGACCAACGCCGTCCTGCAGGGCGTGTGCATCCACTATCCCGAGCAGAAACCGGATGCACCTGAACCCGTCCCCTACCCGTATGCCATCGCCATGCGCGGCAACAACCCCGCCGTGATCGACGTGGAACTCTTGAATCCCTACAACGGAATCGATGCGGGCCAGAACCAGCGCGCCCTCATCCGCAACGTGCACGGCCAGCCCATCCACATCGGTATCTACGTGGACAGCATCTACGACATCGGCCGCATCGAGAACGTGCATTGGAACCCCTGGTGGACCATCAACACGCCCATCTACCAATGGCAGATGGACCACGGGATCGGCTTCCTTTTCGGGCGCACGGATTGGCACTACGTCATCAACACCTTCTGCTTTGGATCTCACATCGGTTACCAGTTCATCGAGACCAAGGCCGGCGTTACGAACGGCAACTTCCTCGGGATCGGCGCCGACAACTGCCAGACCGCGCTCGAAGTGCAGGGCAGCGCGCCCTTCGGCATTCTCATCACGAACGGCGAGTTCGTATCCTTCAACGGACCCGAGCCGACCATGATCCGGGTCACCAACACCAACAAAGGCTCCGTGCGCTTCAACAACTGCGCATTCTGGGGTCCCTGCAACCGGATCGCCGTCGTCGATGGCGAGGGGACCGTCGGGTTCAGCGACTGCACCTTCGTGCAGTGGGGCCATCGCGAAGAAGAGACGCACGCGGTCGATGTGGCGGGCGGCTCGATCCTGGTGCGGGGCTGCGAGTTCCGCGAGGACAAGAAGCAGGTCCGCCTGGGACCTGGCGTGCAGCGCGCCATCGTGAGCGAGAACCTTTTCAAGGGAACCGAGCGCATCACCAACGAATCCACCGGCACCGTAGTCATCACCGGCAACGCGGCCAGCAAAGTGCAGTAGCAGCGTCCGCGTAACCACACCGAAGGCGCCTCTTTCAGTACCGCCTCGCTCTCCGAGCGCGGCGGCACAAGACTACGGACACTCCAGGTCCTGTGGACTCCGCAGCACACACCCTCACTGTCCTTGCCTCAAGGCAAAACGAAGACACAGGCGAGGGCGCCTGTGCCACACGTCTCTCTTCAATCCGTGTTGGATCGGAACTCTTGAAGGCATTGGAAGGATCGCAAGAATGGAAGAACCGCTCGCTGCGGGGCAAGCGCGTGTGGCACAGGCGCCCTCGCCTGTGTCTTTGTTGCCTTGGGTATTTCTTCGCTTCTGCGAATCCTGGTATGAATAAGATGGCAAATTGCACAGGAAGCGCCAGCACCCTTGCTGGCACTTTGAAGAGCCGGCAGGGATGCCGGCGCTCCTGGTGGCGCTCCGAGTAAAACAAAGAAAAGCGGCGCCCTCCCTTTGGGAGAGCGCCGCTTGCTACAAATACTCTTCTGAAACGCCGCTTACGGAGCCTGATGATAGATCAACGGGCCGCCTGCCGCAGTGCCATCCGGAAGCAACCGGTAATTCGGATTGGTGTAGGCCTTGGGATCCGCATCGTCACCCCGTGAGCGGGAAAGGAAGTCGAAATCCGCCTTGCCGTTCTCGTTCACATCGCGGCTGCCCAGATACGCGGCCCGCAGGGCCATCATATTAAACACATCGTCCGGGTCCGTCACAGAAGCGACAAACGCGGGCTCATCGGGTGGCACGGCGACGCCGTGGGTGTTTGCCTCCGGCCCGACGGATATGAGCACAAAGCCGTCATAGCGCGGGGGCGGATTACCCAGGGACAGGTCAAAGTTAGGATCCCACAATCGGCCGTCCCAAATACCGCCCGGCTGTACCGCTTCGATTTCGCGCTTCACCTTGTCCATCTGCTTGGAGAAGTATGGTGCGTAGATATACGGACGCGCCTCCCTGGTAAGACGCCCGGCCGGCGGCACACCGCCCCCGTAGAGCGCACTGTCCAGTGGCACCAGCGAGTCGGCGACACCGTCATACGGCTGGTATTCCATTAAATCGACCACCTTGTTGCCGTTGGAATCGTATCCGAATCCCTCGGAAAACCGGTCGTAATAATCCAGAGCGCCCAGCATGCTCAGAAAACCCAGGTGAGTCCCAAGAAACATGTCAGGTGTCGGATTTCCCGGAGGAGGAAGGCGGAACCCGTACGCCGGAGGATAGCTCTGGTTCTCGGTGAAATATTGGGTAAGCGCGGTACTCAGTACACGGAAGTCGGCTTGGACGTCTGCGATCTTCGCTCTTTCCAAGGCTTTGGGCAGGGCAACCGAAACTAGCCCAGCCAGGATGGCGATAATCGCAATGACTACAAGGAGTTCGATCAGGGTGAACCCCAGGGGGCGCGCCGTATTCATGAAGCAGATCTCCCCAGTTGTGAACTCGAGCCTTCATGTGGATGATACCATGCCATCGGGGGTGCGTCAAATGAAACTATTGAATTCCGGGCAGTTAACGCTTAGCATAAGGGGCTTAATTCACTAAGTATACTGCGAAATTTGACACCTCATGACACTGTTGAACGATACCCAAATGCTGGCCGTGAAGGCTGGCGACGGTCCCGCTTTGGTGCTGGCCGGGGCTGGCTCAGGAAAGACCCGCGTAATCGTCGAACGCCTGGCTTGGCTGGTCTCCGAGCGCGGCATCGACCCGCGCAACCTCCTGGCCCTCACCTTTACGAACAAAGCCGCCGGAGAAATGCGCAGCCGCACCGCCCAGCGCCTCGAGGTGGAGGAACTCCGCGCCTGGATCGGCACCTTCCACTCGTTTGGACTCTATCTATTGCGCCGGGAGATTTCCGCCCTGGGCAGGGACAGAACCTTCACTGGTGCGGATGATGCCGACCAGTTGTCCCTCATGAAGGCCTTGATGAAGGAACTGCCCAAGGGCATGGCTCCCGTTTCTCCCCGGGAGGCGCTCTCCTGGATCAGCCGGAATAAGCAGGACCTGTCCTCCCCTGAACTGGAGGAGGATGGCCAGGAGGTTCTCCGCTGGCTCTGGAACAAATACCATGCCCGCCTCGAGCAGGCCTCCGCACTGGACTTCGACGACCTGCTCGTGCTGACGGCCCGGCTCTTGGAGGAGCACCCGGAGGTCCGCGAGAAGTACCAGCGCCGGTTCCGGCACGTGTTGATCGATGAGTACCAGGACACGAATCGAGCCCAGTACCTCATCGCTTTGCGCTTGAGCGAGGGACACGGCAACATTTTCGCCGTGGGCGACGAAGACCAGGGCATTTACTCGTGGCGGGGCGCCAGCATCCGCAACATCCTGGACTTTGAGAAGGACTTCCCCAATACCCGCGTGTTCCGGCTGGAGCAGAACTACCGCAGCACCGCGCCCATTCTCCGTGTGGCCAACGAGGTCGTTTCGCACAATGTGAATCGCCTGGGCAAGACCCTTTGGACTGCGGCGAAGGAGGGCGGGCAGGTCCGGTTCTACCTCGCCGACGATGGCGAGGCGGAAGCGCGCTTCGTGGCGGAGGACCTCGTGAGCCGGGGCTTGAGCCCGAAACAGGTCGCGATCCTGTTCCGGACAAACGGGCAGTCCCGCCCGCTGGAAGAAGCGCTCCGCGTCAAGGGGCTCGCGTACTGCATGGTCGGTGGCACCCAGTTTTACGGCCGTAAAGAGATAAAGGATGTGCTCGCGTACCTGCGCGTCCTGGTCAACCCCAAAGACGACCTGTCGCTGCGCCGCATTTTGAACGTGCCCGCGCGAGGCATCGGGGCCACGACCCTGGAGCAGTTGGATGCATACACGCGCGATAGGGGAATGCCGCTCCTTCAGGTCTTGCGCGAGGTGGAAACCGATCAGTCGATCTCGGGCCGGGCTCGCACGGCGATCGGAGAGTTCGTACAGCTCATGGACGATTTGTCCCTCAAGGCGAAGACCACGGCGGGGCGCCCATTGGTCGAAGAAGTCGGGCACCGGAGCGGCTACCGCGAGTGCGTGGCGCAGGCGGACG
>JADLCA010000049.1 GCA_020847495.1 Candidatus Hydrogenedentota bacterium
CTCGGCATGGGCGGCGAAGGGTACACCTCGTTCACCATCGCGAGTCCGACAGGAGAAGGCATGACCTCACCTATCAGTTTCACGCGCGAACGCCGCTGCACGCTTGTGGATGCGTTTCGGATCGTATGAGGGCCTTCGCATGAACGGCGAAACATCCCCCTTGACGCTTCGCGTCTGCCCCCTTCAAAGGGGGACCCAGAGCGTGTGCCCTTCGGGCCGCGCGTTTCTGAAGACAGATGCTCATGACTTGCCCAGCAGCTTGTCGCGTACGATAGATGTTGTGTCGCACACGTCCCCCTTTGAAGGGGGTGAAGGGGGATGTTCTTCCTCCTTGTCTTGTTCTCCCTCTTTGTCTTGTTCTTCCCGGCGCAACGCGCCGCTATCCCGGCATCCTTCCACACTCCGCCCGGAGTTCCGCCCATGTCAGTCCTAGGCATGGTCGAATTCGCCTCCATCGCAGTGGGCATCCGCGCGAGTGATGCCATGGTGAAGGCCGCCCCCGTCGACCTCATCGAGTCGCGCCCCATCACCCCCGGTAAATACATGTCGCTCGTCACCGGCGAGGTCGCCGCCGTCGAGGCGTCCGTGCATGCGGGTGTGACCGCCGCCGGCGCCGACGCCGTGGTCGAGTCCTTCGTGCTGGCCAATCTCCACGAGCAAGTCCTCCCCGCCATTTTGGGGAAGGGTCCCGCACCCGCACTGGACGCCGTGGGTGTCTTGGAGACTCGCTCCGCGGCCAAGATCGTCGAAGCCGCGGACGCCGCGTGCAAGGCCGCCCAGGTACGGCTCATCACATTGCACCTCGCCAACCACATCGGCGGGAAGGGCTACACGACCTTTGCCGGTCACGTGGCCGACGTGGAGGCCGCCGTCGATGCGGGGGCGATCATCTCTGGCACGGACCTCGTGGACCGCGTCGTGATTCCGAATCCCTATCCCGAGATTTACGAATATCTGACAAAAAAGCATGCGTGGTAGGGCACAATGATTCCGGGAAAAGTCATCGGTAGGCTCGTGGCGAGCCAGCGGCTCGACGCGTTCAAGGGCGTCAAGTTCCTCCTGGTCCAGCCCATCGACGAGCGCAGCGAGGCCGTGGGCAAGCCGGTGGTCGCCTGCGACGCCATCGGCGCCAACGTGGGCGACCGCGTCTTCATGGCCCAGGGCCGGGAAGCGACCTTCCCTTTGCCGGACAAGTTCAATCCCGCGGACCTGACCATCGTGGCCATCGTGGACGAGATAAGCTGACCGCAGCCGAACTTGTGCTTTGAGTTGGGGTCCAACAGATAGGCGGTGCAGTGGGAGGTGACTCTATGGAGTGCGGCGGCTTGCCGCTGCTTTCCCCAAGCAGGCTTGCCTGCGGTTTTACACCCATGACCGTTTGGTTTTTCATGTCACCTATTGGTGGTCTGAAACGTCTTTCAGATGAGCTGGTTTGCGTAGAGGGACGTCTCCCATGAAACTGGCCCGGGTCGTTGCACAGGTCGTATCGACGCAGAAGCACTCCTTCTACAAGGGGCAGAAGACTTTCATGGTCCGGCATGTCGACGTGGAGGGTCGCGACGATGGCAGCCCCTACGTCGCCGTGGACCGGGTACAAGCGGGCGTGGGCGATCTGGTATTGTTGCTCCAGGAAGGCAGTTCATCGCGCACGATGTTCAATGAACCTGAAGCCCCCGTACGGAGTACCATCGTCGGCATTGTCGACCACGTGGAGCTGGAACCTTGATGACCGAACTTGACATCCGCAAGGCCATCTGTGAAGCGGGACGCCGCCTCTACGCGCGCAACCTCGTGGCCGCCACCGACGGCAACATCAGTGCGCGCCTCGGTGCCAACCGGTATCTTTGCACGCCCAGCGGAGTGTCCAAGGGGTTCATGCATCCGCGGGACCTGATTATCGCCGACGGCAAGGGCAACAAAATCTCTGGCGACGGCAAGGTGACCTCCGAGTTCTTCACTCACCTGGCCGCCTACGAGGAGCGGCCCGACATGAGTGCCGTCGTGCACGCGCACCCGCCCAAGGCCATCGCCTTCACGCTGGCGGGCGTTTCGCTGGCCGATTGTGTGCTTCCGGAGGTGGTGTACACGATTGGCGGCATTCCAGCCACCGAATACGCGACTCCGGGCACGCCTGAAGGCGGCGCGGTCATCCGGGACCTTATTCGCAAATGCGATGCCCTCCTGATGGACCGCCACGGCGCCTTGACCATTGGAACCAGTGTTTTCGATGCATTGTTTAAGATGGAGAAAATTGATCATGCCGCTGAGACCCTGTTGACGGCCCGCCTACTGGGCGGAGTCCGAAAACTGGACCCGCATGAAGTCCAGAAACTCCAGAAGGTCAGAGAATCGTATGGCGTGTCGGGCAAAGCATTTCCATGCGGCCTGTGCGCGTGTCCGGAAGTGGGCAGCGGCCAGGCGGTGGGAGAGGACAAGCTGGACGGAATCATTACCGATACACTAGAGATTCTGGGACGCGGCTAAGTTGCTCTGCGCGCAACTTTTGTACATTATCAGGAATTAAACGTTTACGAAGTGTTTGCATTGGTCGCACGAAGCGCTTGCATTTTTCGAGACTGTCCGATACTATATCCGTGTTACAGAAGTTAACACCTGCTAGATGAAGTTAGAGGACAACTTCACGTGGCTCGGATTCAGGGTGGTGGCCGTCGCCGGATTGGGGGTCGATGGGCCTGTCGCCAAGGGAAGTGCCCTGTGGCGAAGGGCCGGTTTGGATGACCTGTAGATGCCTTGAGAGTAGTGAAGGACTCGAATCAGCAGGAGACTGAATAGTGGATTCCGGCGCCCCCAAGAGCGGAGACAAATTGCGGCTCTGCCCCAGTTGCCGCATGGAAATCAGCACCCTCGCCACCAAGTGCCGCTTCTGCGGTGAAAGCGTGGGCCGCCCACGCGATGAGTCGCGCAAGATGACCATCGACGACCTCGGCGGTGAGACCATCCAGCACTATGCCCCTTCCACCAGCGTCATGGAGGCCATGGAGGCCTTCCGTTCGGAATTCGAATTCAAGAGCAATCCTCCGGAAGACGCGGTGAGTCCGCAGAAGAAGTCCTTCTTCGGAATCGGGGGCAAGAAGCAGCAACAGGAATTCAAGTCCGGCGGACCGGATCAGGGTCTGCCCGAGTTGAACGAGCAAAGCCAGGCGTTGGCGTCCATCGCCATGCCGACCCCGAGGCGGGTCGTGGCCCAGCCAGCGTATCAGCAGCCCAACTGGATGAAGAAGGTGGGCGTGTTCGCGGCATTCGTGGCCGCAATCCTCATCCTGTACATCGGCGGTGGACAGGTTATCGCGTACATCAACCGTGTGCCGGAGGTCCCCGACCGCGCATTCCGCAATCCCGCCGAGGCACTGCTGGCGAGCGACGCGGACCCTGTAAGCACGTTGCGCGAAGCCATGACCGCCCTGCGTAAGGAAGACCACGTCGAGAACCGTGCCATCGTCGAGAAGGCGCGCGGCCGTGTCATCGACCTGATCCAGAGCGTGCAATACGCTGACCCGTGGACGGAAGATTCCCTGTCCAAAGCATCGCAGATGGCCGCCGAGGCCTTCCGCATCGATCCCCACGAGTCCATGGCCTCCCTGAAAGAGGAGATCGACTCTGATTCCTTCGCCTATCGCATGGTCTTGAGCAGTGTCGAGGGCGACACGGCGACGTTCCTGGTGCAGAAGCGCGAAGGGCGACGCGACCAGAATAGCGCGGTCTCCGTCAAAGTGGGGGATATGGTGCAGGACCGCTTCAAGGTCGTGGCCATCCGCGCCGAACACGTTCAGCTGGAAGACACGCTCCGTAAGAACCGCCCCCTGACCTACACCGTCGGCGCCAACTCCGCCATCACATCCCCATGACCGCAGTCCAAAGAGGTGGCATGGGCATCCTGCCCATGATCTTCCATTTGTCTAAACACAGCGCCGTTGAGGACGCAGCGGAACACTGAGCGCTCTCACAACGGCAAGAGGGAAGGTTCCTCCGCAGATAGCGCAGACTCGCGCAGATGATGAGGGAATGAGTGAGACATCGGGTGGGTTCCGCATGGAGGTCTGAAGGACCGGCGCCATACCAGCCCAGCGCGGCAGAGCCGCAACCAAAGAAGAGGATTATCCGCAGATGGCGCAGATGCACGCAGATGGAATATCGGAACGCGAGCGACCGGCACTAGGGAAGGGAGATTCTACCGAGACTGCGCGCGGTCTGTCTTGAGGCCTGAAGGGCCGGCGCCATACCAGCCCAGGGCAGAGCGAAGCGCCGCCCTGGGTGCACGGGCCGCCCCTAATCTTGAGCGCTGAAGGTGCGGCACCAGATTCCAGTGTTCCGGGTGTGTCGTAGGGCGGGATTGATTCCCGCCCTACGATTTGGGTCTGGGCTTCTTTGGTTGTCTTTACGGGACACAAAATGTGGAGCAGAGGGTACTTCGCGGGCACGCGGCACCGGAAATCAGAGACGGGTCACTGGTGTTCCGGAGCAGGCGGGATAGCCTGTTACTATAAGACGCCCAGCTCCGTTGCTCTCCCTCTCGCGCTAATCCAATTCATGACCGCAACTTCACCGGCGCCACGTTCTCACCAGCAACTTTAACGGCGGCATGGCGCTTCGACTGCCGTTTTTAGGATAATGGGCTATCGTCAGCCAGACAGTGGTTCCGGCGCATGAAGGGGAGACCAACAATGATTCCTGGAGTCCATCGCATCTTGTCTGCATGTGTGTTTGCGGCCTTCCTTGCTTCGGGCCTTGGGTTTGCCCAAGCCCCAATTGCCTGGACTCTCCACGTCGGCCCCGCCGGTAATGATGCGTGGTCCGGGACGCTTCCCGAACCTAACGCCGCCAAGACCGATGGTCCGGTGGCCACCCTCACCCGCGCGCGCGACCTCCTGCGTGCCCGCATGGGCGAAGCCACTCCACCGGAAGGCGGCGCCCGCGTCATCGTCCAAGGCGGGCAATACGTGTTCGACGCGCCCCTGCAATTCTCCGCCGTGGACAGCGGTACTGCGCAAGCCCCCATCACCTACGCCGCGGCCGAAGGACAGGTGGTCCGCATCAGCGGAGGAAAGGTGCTGGATGGCTTCGCGCCCGTCACGGACGAGGCTACTCTGGCACGCCTTGATGAAGGCGCGCGTGGACACGTGGTTTCACTGGACCTGCGCGCGGCCGGTATCACGGACTTTGGTTCTCCCCAAGGCGGCGGCGTCGAGCTGTTCTTCCGCGACAAGTCCATGACTCTTGCCCGCTGGCCGAATGAGGGCTGGACCCACATCGCCGGCCTGTCCGTCGAAGACGGTCATCAGATCCACGGCATTTCCGGCAGCAAAACGGGCCGCTTCACCTACGAGGACGACCGCCCCAGCCGCTGGCTCAACGAAGCGGACCCCTGGGTCCACGGCTACTGGTTCTGGGACTGGTCCGACCAGCGGCAGGCCATCGCCGCTATCGATCCCGCGAAAAAGGAGATTGCCGTGAAGGAGCCTTACCACGGCTACGGTTATCGAAAGGGCCAGTGGTACTACGCCTTCAACCTCCTCGTGGAACTCGATACACCCGGCGAATGGTACATCGATCGCGACGCGGGCGTGCTGTACTTCTGGCCGCCCGAGCCGGTGAACCCCGGTGACGCCGTCATGACCATGCTCCCCACCCTCATCGAGATGAAGGACGTGTCCAACATGACCATCCAGGGTCTCACCCTCGAGACCGGGCGTGGCGTGGGCATCTCGATGAGCGGAGGATCGAAGAACCGCATCGTGGGCTGCACCATCCGCAACATCGGCGGTTGGGCTATCAATGTGAGCGGCGGCGATAGCCACACGGTCGCGGGTTGCGACATCTACCAGACCGGCCAGGGCGGAATTTCCCTCTC
>JADLCA010000050.1 GCA_020847495.1 Candidatus Hydrogenedentota bacterium
ATCCATGCGTGCGGCCACGACACGCTTTCGAAGGTCCAGGGACGTTGCTCTCATGCCCACATTCTAACATCGTAGGCATAATAAAGTAAACTGCTCTAGTCCGTATATCTCACCGCCCCCGCGTAGCGGGCGGTGAGATTTGCTCTCGCAAAAGCCCGTAGGCTCACTCGAGAGGATTTCTCACACGCACACCGTGTAAACACGGAGGATACGCCAGAGTCTCTGAAATTGCTGATTCAACAGGGATTGAAAGAACAGTAACTTGTGCGTGTGAGAAATCCGGGCCAGCGCGTGCGTTTCAGTGAAGGGGGTGGGGGGCGGACACCGTATTGTGCTGCGCGGAGCCTGCGCGAAAAACGGTGTCAGCCCCGTTCGACTGCCGTTTCCGGGTTCACACGCCCTTTTTCTTCTCGTCTTTCAGGAGCGGTTTCAGAATTCCGGTCCAGAGCTTGTACCCTTCCTCATTGAGGTGAAGGCCATCTTTCCGCAGCAGATCGATCCGGGGGCGGCCATCCGGGCCAAGCATGGGCGTTCCCACGTCGATGAGTTCAACGAGCTTGTCTGTCTTATTCAGTTCCTGGACCTTCTGATTCACCTTCTGCATCTCGGGATACAGCTTCCAGCGGGCGTTACTGGGTTTGATCGACAGGAACAGAATCCGCGTTTCGGGCAAGGCGTCTCGCACCTTCTTCACAAAGTCCGAAAACACATCGAAAACGGCTGTCGCGTCCTGCCCCCCCGCAATGTCGTTGTCGCCCGCGTAGAAGACGATGGTCTTTGGCCTGTACGGCAACACGATCCGCTCCGTGTAGTGGCGGACATCCGCCACTGTGCACCCGCCGAACCCCCGTTTGATTGTGACCAGGTCCGGAAACGACGCCTCCAAGTCCCATAGCCGGATGCTCGAACTGCCTACGAACAGCACCGCACCCTCCGGCGGCATCGCCTTCGCGTCGTCCTCCTCGAAATCCTGAATGGCCGATTCCCAGCGCGCGGGGTCTTCATACGCCACTGCCGCGAGGGCCTGTCCCGGCGGAAGCAGCGCCAACAGGGAAAGCAGCAGCATTACGTGCCAAAACGCGATCGTGCGGACAAGATACGAGTAGCTGTTCATGAGTGGACCTCCCCGCAGTGACTCACCGGCGAAATCATGCCTTTAGGATGCCATTCTAGCCTGAAACCGCCAGCGCCGTCGAGGGGGGTGTGGGGAAAGCGACCGCACCTGAGTCACGCACCTTCAAGTCCCGGGAGAACTGCCGAAATTAGCCCCGAATTCAGGACCAGGTGGTTCGCGGCCCCTTCGTGCGGTCCCGGAGGGACGGCAGAAAGCCCATCATGTGGCGTCACCCATCTCGTACCGCCTCTGGCGTTGCGGCGTTTTCCAATCGCGGTCGAGACGCCCGTTTCCCCTTGCTGGTCTCTTTTATGGTTCGGTGTACTCGGTGGATGAACTTCCTGGCGTGGCTGTTGCTGTGCCGCGACTCCTATCTCGGCCGAGAAACGCGAGGTCTGTCCCCTCACCCAGTGGGTGATTGTGACGTCTCTGGCATGGCATTCGCGCCGCTAACGTTAACGACGTTCAACTACCGTTCCGAGGTTGAAATCACGCTCTCAGATTTCAAATCTCTACTCTCGGATCTGAAATCTCCAATCTCAAATCTGAGACTGGGGATCCGAAGTCCGAGGTACAGGGTCTGCAGCTCTGGTGCAAGCTCAACGCCCTGGGGCGGCCTACTCCGCGGCGGGGTCGCTGTCGGCGTTGCTGCCAGAGAGGGGGGTGCTGTCGCTGCGCAAGACCATCTCGCCGAAGTACGCCTCGTTTTCCTGTTTCAGGCGGATACCGCGATGGCACACCCCGCAGTGGAATTCAAAGCCCACCGTGGCTTCTTCCGGTACGCGCATGTAGGTGCTGCAGAAGGGGCAGGCAATGCTCTTCTCGTCCTTCTTGTGGTAGTCCTGAAGGATGCGGTCGATCTTGCCTTCGCGATAGCATTTCATAAGGGCATCGACGATCGTGGGGTCGAACTGCGAACCCTTGCCTTTCTCGATCTCCGAAATCGCGAACTCCGGGTCGAGTCCCTTGCGATACGGCCGGTTACTGGTCATCGCGTCGAGCGTGTCGGCAACGGCCAGCAAGCGCCCCTCGATGGGAATGTCTACGCCCGACAAGCCAAAGGGATAGCCCTTCCCGTCGTAGCGCTCGTGGTGGTAGAGCGCGTAGGGAATGAGCGGCACGAGAAACTCGATATCCTGCATCATGCGGGCGCCGCGCTCGGGATGCACCCGCATCTTGGCATACTCTTCGTCGGTCAGCCCGCCGGGCTTGCGCAACACCGCATCGTCGATAGAGATCTTGCCGACGTCGTGCAGCACGCCGCCCATCTCGCATTCCTGGAGCTTCTCTTCCGGCCACCCGAGCGTGCGCGCGATTTCGAGGGCGAAATTCGTGACGCGCCACGTGTGCCCCACGGTGTAGTGATCCCGCAGTTCAATGGCGTTCGCCAGCGCGATCAGCGTGTCCTGATAGGCCTTCTGCAGTTTCGCCACGTACTGCGCGTTGCGAATCGCGATCGCCGCGGGACCCGACAGCGCCACCACGAGTTCGAGGTCGCTTTGCGTGAAGGCGCTGCGCGTGCCGCGCGTATCGACATAGATCACGCCCAGCGTTTCGCTCTGGTGCGTGAGCGGCGTGCACATGGCGGAGGTGATGTTCTGCGCGATGATGCTGGCGCCCGCCTCGAACCGCGCATCGCTGGCCGCATTGTAGGTGATGACCGCCTCGCCCTTGTCAAAGGCGCGCGACACGATGCTGCTGCTCATGGCCACTTCGGTCTGCTGATCGCCCCGCTTCACATACTCGGTGACCAGTTCCCCCGTGTGCTCGTCTTTCAACAGGATGACCCCGTTGTGCGCGGGGACCAGCGAGAAGATCTGGTCCATGACCCGCTCGAAAAGCTTGCGCAGGTCGCGCTCGCTCGAAATGATCTGATTGGCCTCATAGACCGCGGCGAGGCGCTTCTGAGCGTCGCGCAGCCGGTCCGCACTCACCGCATCGCGCGGCACCTGAAAAAATGTCTTGTAGACATTGTCCGCGGCGTTCGCCTCGATCTTGCTCGCCGAGTCCTCGGCGTGAAAGCGGACGCTGTTGCGGGGGTCCGCCCCCGGAGGGGGCCCCACGACCGGGCGCGGTGTGGTGATCGCATCCCCCACCCGGCTCTCATACCGCATCTCAACCGGCCCAATTCGGACGATGTCCCCCTCGGAAAGGCGGTATTCCAGCACCCGGCGATCCCCAATATAGGTGCCATTGCCACTGCCAAGGTCACGCACTATGGTGCCTGCGGGCGTCTGCTGGATAACCGCATGGCGTCGGGACACCTGCAAGTCATTCAGTTGCAGGCCATTATCAGGACTGCGCCCGATCGTCAAGGAACCGACAATGTCACGCTCTGTCCCTTGGAGCGGCCCCGTCATCAGGACAAGACAGACGCGCTTTATGCCTGTGGACATGGATCCTCAAGTTCTGACATTTCAGCCACTTCATGTCATTACGCTCCCTTATAGCACATTACTGCGCAGGGTGCCAAGGGACATCCGAGGACTGGGGCAGGGACCCTCGGTACCCTTCGCGGCCACCACAACATTTAGTGTAGCGGCCGAAAAAATACCCCACAAATTGTAAAATCCGCTTGACACCTTGTGGGGGCTTGGCTAGAATATCTCCATATTGAGAGGGACTGGCATTTGGGTCCGCCACAAACCTTGGCGCTGCCGCATCCTGAAGGGGTCCCGGTCATGCGCCTCAAAGCAGGCCGTGGTGCGACAGGATACCGCGACCGGTGGCTTGGCGGCACACACCGCGCGAGGTTGCGTACCGGGGCGGGTGCCGCCGAAGTAAGTGGTGTGCGCGGACATAGCTCAGGTGCCGTAACACGATGCGGGGACTTCGCACGAGCTGGCACACGGGCATACAGACCGGGCCCGGCACGGGACCGGAGGCGCATGGCATGCAGAATGACTCAATGACGATGCTGGAATTCTTCGGGTTTGTGGAGCAGCCCTTTGCGGCCACGGCCGATCCCGCCTATTACTACGCCACCAACGCGCACCGGGAATGCCTCTACCACTTGTGGAACACCGTGGACGAGCGGCATGGCATTGCTGTTGTTCTCGGCAACTATGGAACCGGGAAAACGACCCTGCTCCGCAAACTCCTGACCGGCACCCGCACCCAGCCCGAGCGGTACAACACCGCGGTCATCGCTTCGCCGATTCCTTCGTGGACCAGTTTCTCGCTGCTCGAAAGCGTGGTCACCCAATTCGGCCTGCGCCCGGAAACGCGCTCGTTCGTGGCCTACATGGAGTCCCTTTACAACTACCTGCTCTCAAAGCGCGACCGCATCAACACGCTCATCATCGACGACGCGCAAAACCTGAACAAGCGGGGCCAGCTCGAATTGCTGCGCCTCGTGCAGAACCTGGAAACTTCGCAACACAAGTTGATCAATCTCATCCTGTTCGCGCAATTGGAGTGGATTCACGTGCTGCGCGCGGCGCCGAATTTCGAGCAGCGCGTCAACATGACCTATACGCTGGGACCGCTCAGCGCGCGGGACACCCGCAACCTGATCGACTTCCGGCTCCGGCGCGCCGGCGCTTCCGAACAGGCGCCGGCCTTCGACGACGACGCGGTGCGCGCGATTCACGAGTACGCCGAAGGAAGCGCGCGCGTTACCGTGACGATCTGCCGCAACGCCCTGTTGACGGCGTACCAGCTCGGCACGCGCCAGATCGGCAAGGCAATCGTTCTGCACACCATTCAAAAGACCACGCTGCCTGACCCCGAAAGGCAATCGCGGTTGGCCGCCTCCCTGGCCGTCCCGGCGGCCCCGCGCGAGCCCGCCGCGGAGAATGTGGTGGAGGTGGAGTTCTCCGGAGAGGCCGCCACGCGCAGGCGCAGTTCCAGTGCGCACAACGTTCGCGCCAATCAACTGCTGATGAAGGCGGCGCGCGCCAATCCGGACAAGGTCCTGTTTGTGGACAT
>JADLCA010000051.1 GCA_020847495.1 Candidatus Hydrogenedentota bacterium
AAGTCAGGAAGAACCCGCCGAGGCATGGCAAGCGCGTGTGACATAGCCACGCTGCGGCGTGGCTGTGCTCTTCTCGCGCGGTGGGAACAGTAGGAAGTTGGAAGGCCATAAGCCCCGGAGCATCCACAGGGCTGTGCTGCCGCGCTCGGAGAGCGAGGCAGTACCAAACAGAGTGCGTAACGGGAGGCTGGACCCGTGGTAAGATAAGATGAAGGGGTATGTGTGATTCTGTGCCTTTCGGGACCACGCATTCCGCACAGTTCAGCGGCAGAATCAAGAGTCTGAATCCAACGGGTGCAAGCGGGGTTAGTCATGCGTAACGTACTGCGGTTAGGGCTGTTAGTCATCGTGGTCGCGGCTCTTTCGGGGTGCCCGCGGCCGGTTAATAGGTCCTACAATTTCACGAGCGCGGACCTGCAAGGCGGCAGGAACTTCCTCGACTTCCTCGGGGGCCTTCCTGCGTCCATGAACGACGAGTCCGGTGGGGAGCAAACGGTAACCCGGGAAGTTGTCGAGCCGGACGTCATCCGGCGCGATGACAATCTCCTCTATGTCCTGAACCAGTACCGGGGTCTGACCCTGGTCGACCTCGACTCCGAGACCATCCTTGCCCAGGTGCCCACCTACGGCTATCCGCGCGATCTCTTCCTTGTTGGGGACCGGGCCTACGTGCTGGTGGCCTATGCCGCGGACTTCACCGCCAACGGGAACACCATCGAGTACGACATCAAGTCGCGGCTGTATGTTGTGGACGTGGCAACACCGGAGGAGGCCTCGGTCATCGGTTCATTCGACCTCGAGGGCGACCTCGTGGACAGCCGCCTGGTCGGCGATGTCCTGTACGCGGTGAGCGCGGAATACAACTGGTACTGGGCCGAAGGGGTGGCCGTGATGAAGGCGCAGACGTCTGGTTCCTGGGTGACCAGCGTCAACGTCGCCGATCCCGGTAACATCTTCGAGGCCGATGAAGTCTCCTTTGAGAGCATCGGAAGCGTCATCCAGGCGACGTCATCCGCCATCTTTGTGGCGGCCAGCAATTGGCAGAACGACACGACGCGCATCACTTATGTGGATATCAGCGATCCGGCCGGATCGATCACGGTTCGCGATTCCGTGAAGGTCGCCGGGCAGGTTGCGGACAAGTTCAAGATGGACGCGTGGAATGGTGTGCTGCGCGTGGTTTCCAGCGCCTGGGATGAGGAACGCAAGGTGTATATCACCACCGTGGACCTGTCCAATCCCGACGCGCTTGCCGTGCTCGCCGAAACCGAGTTTGAACGCGCGCGCGGCGATTCGCTGTTCGCGACGCGCTTCGACGGCGCCCGCGCCTACATCGTGACCTACTTCGTGGTCGATCCGCTGTTCGTAGTCGATCTTTCCGACCCGCAGAATCCGCAAGTCGCGGGCGAACTGGAAGTGCCCGGATGGTCCACGTATATCGAACCCATGGGTGATCGGCTTCTGGCGCTGGGCGTCGACGACACCGAAGGCCGCCGGGTCAGCATGAGCCTCTTCAACGTAGCCGATCCGGCGAATCCCTCGCTGGTGGACCGCGTATCGTTCGGGCAGAGTTGGAGCTGGTCCAGCGCCTACAACGATGTGAAGGCCCTTACCGTATTGGATGATGTCATCATCGTGCCGTTCTCGGGCTGGGAGGACGACTTCGGCGGATACGAACGGCTGCAATTCGTCTCTTATACGCCGGACGACCTGACGAAGCGGGGCAATGTCGATGTGCAGGGTAGCGTATTACGCTCCTTTGAATACGATGCCGAATACTACGGCGTCACGTCCGAGCAGTTGGCCCGTATAGACGCCTCCGATTTGGATGCGCCGCAGGTCGTGAGCACGCTGGCCCTCGCCGAGAATGTGAGCGACTTCGTGGAACTCTCCCCCACGCTCGGCGTGGAGATCATCACGCGCTACGACGACGGCACGACACTGCTTCGCCGCAAGGGACTTCCTCTCAAGGCAGTGTCCGGTGAGGCCGAGGTATCTATCGGCGAACTGGTGGACGCGTATCCCTACGGCTCGTCCGTGGTGCTGGTGGGCGCAGACTGGTCGGAAACGAGCAAGTACAAGGTAGCGATCGTGGACTTCAGCGACCCCGACAATCCCGAGGTGGACGCTTCGCTGGACGTCAACGTGTCGCCGTACTACGGATACTGGTGGTACCTCCCGTACATGCCGATGGTGGACATGGCCGTATCGGATGCGGCAATCGGACTCTGGTATCCAATCCGGCAGCAGGGCTCGAGCCTGCTCGTGGGCGATCAACTCGTCTTGCGCTGCACGGCGAACACCTATGACACGGTGATTGGAACGGAAACGCCGAACGAAGGGCTGGCCATTGTGGACCTGACGCAGCCGGCATGGACGCAGACAGTAGGTCTGGGCTTCGAACGGGTCGTGTCCGTGAACGCCGGCGATGATAGTGTATACATCGCGAGCAAGGTGGGCTTGGATAGCCTCAATCCATTTGGCGACCCGCTATGCGCGTATTTTGTGACGCCCTTTGACCCCGCCACCGGGACAAGCGGCTCAACCGCTAACGTGCCGGGCGCATTTGTACAGTATGATCCCGCCACCCAGGTGCTCGTCGTGCGCGACGACCAATGGACCGCGGGCTATGATTACATCAGCACCTTGCGGACGGCCTCCTGGGACGGTGGCACGACGGTCACGGAAGTGGATGATCAGAAGTTGCCGGAAGGCAGCTCAAACGTGCTGGGGCGCGGCGCCAAGGTGTTTATCGACGCCTATGACCAAGGCAGCGTGCTCTATGCCGCGACCGTATCGTCCAGCGGCAATATCACAATGGGCGACGGCGTGACGGTGACGGATGGCTGGGCGAACCTCGTCGATGCCAACGCGACAAGCGCCTACTTCTCGGTGGGTGGCGGGGCGCTGGCGCGGTACGATTGCTCCGGCACGCCCACACTCGAGGAACTGGTCGAGGTCATGGGGACTCCCGCGCGAATGCGCTTCGGATCGACTGCGGCCTACGCGCCGCTGGGGTATTTCGGGGTCGTGTCGCTGGGTCTGTGAGAGCGGATGGGTGTTATGGGAAGTATGGGAGTTATGGGAGCGCGTTGAGGCTGCCGCTTGATTCAGCGGGCTACGCGCTCGTAGATGGCGAGAGGGTAGCCGGCGAATTCGAGTGGCAGACGTGTAGGTAGAAAGCGCTCGACCAAGCGGTACCCTGAGTTCGGCGAAGCCAGTTCCTGGTATAGAACTTCCCATTCGGCGCGCGGCGTTTCGAGTCCATAGCGCTGGTACCAAGCGTTCAGTTCTTCTGAGGCGCCAGTGGACAGAAGCAGCTCGTGGGGTGGCGCTGTCGCAACGATCAGGTCTGGAGATCGCTGAAGCCGCACCTCGGCGTAGCGCTCCTTGTCAAGCCTCGGCTCGCGCCAGTTCTGTCGCTTCCTCTCCGATCCGATAACCGCCATCCCCACGGTTGCGCCTGCGGGATAGCGTGATTGGATAAGGCGCGTCGCCTCGCTGCGCGTGTCCCAGGCATACCGGGCATAGAGGCAAGAGACTAGCAGCATCGAACAGGCTACCAGGGATGCGGCAAGCGCCCCGCAAATGGCGCGTCCCTTCACCCGTTCGCAGGCCAAACCCACGGCGACTGCCAGGAGCGGTGCGATGGTGATGACGTAACGCGCTTGCAGCCCCTTCACCGTGAGAATCAGGAAGGCAAGGGCAAAGACCGCAAGCACCCTTGCATGCGGGCTTGGTTTTCGCAGTAAGACGGCCACTGCAATTGCCGCGGCCATAGCCCCAGGAATTCCCAACGCCTCCCAAAAACTCTGGGCGTACATGCCCGCACTCCAACTCAGTGCATCCACACGATCCATCTCCCGAGTGATTCCGTGCAGGATCAACTCAGGGGACATCACACACTGAGGCGTGGCTATCGCGAAAGCCAGGACACCGCCCGTCGCCATCGCGGCAATCCCACGCAGCCAGTCCGGCCAGGGCCGCCGTTCGCGCGCGTAACGCCACAGGAACAGGACACCCAAGGCTGCCACCAGATACGCACCCGTGTACTTGATGCCCACGGCCGCGCCCGACAACGCTCCCAGGAGGCTCCACGCCAACGCACTGGGGCGTGGCAAGCGGTCAACCCTCAGATACGCGTAGACGACAGCTATGGATGCGAGGGAGAGCGGCACGTCCGTGGTGACGAAAGCGGAGTTCTGTACCGGATATGGTAGAAAGCTGAGAAACAGCGCGGCAATGTACGCCGACTTCTTTTCGCCCGTGGAAAGAAGGACAACCCGGTACACGAGGTAGACGCTCAGCGTGCCCAGGATGACCACGAACAAGCGGCACACCAGAAAGGTCCACTGAAATGCGGTGACGGACTCGGGCGCCCAGAACTCCATCCCCGGCAGACCCGCCAGTGTCTTGAGCGGAAGGTACACGAGTGCCAGCGCATGGTGAAGACCGAGGGGGTAACGGAAATCGGTCTGCTCGTGAAATGAATCCGGCAGATTCGAGACGTACCGGACAATCTTGGGTTCGTCGGGATGATAGAGACCACCATCAAATGAAAACAGTCCGATGCCCCAGAAAAGCCCCGTCGCGCGCACGAGGAAACTGAAGGTCAGGATTGCGGCCAGGATCCATCGTTTGCCAGACCGTACCGGGCCGTTCACAATCGGCCTATCATGGTTTGGCCAAAGCCGCATCCAGTTTCTTCAAGCGGATATCCTTGAACTGGACGGTCATTGGCGGGCCGCTGTGCAGTTGCAGGGCAAGAATGCCCGCGAAGTCCTGCTGCTTGGGATCGTTGTCGACCACTTCGGCAACGAGACGCCCGTCGACTTTGAGGGTCAGTTCCGCTCCGCGGCAGATGAGATGGTACTCATGCCATTCGTCGAGCTTGAACCAGGGTTCGCCAACTGCCTCCGCGAGCGGAGTTGTATTCTTGCTGCCATCGGGGCCGAACACCGTCTTCTCACCGCGCAGGGCGAGGTCGTGGCGTCCAAACTCATCATAGAGGCGCACCAGCCAGGGCGTGTTGGTGTTGTTGTCCACTTGATATCCGCGGCAATCGTCGGGGATTTCGCCATTGAAGATCTCGCTCCGGAACTGGAAACCACCGTTGACCGTTTCCTTGCTCATAATCCGGTGGCGCAGCTTCAGCTCAAAGTCTCCGAGCTTCCCACCTTGGTACACGAGGTAGTGGTTTCGCTCCGTCGGATGTTCGGGCGTGATCTTTGCGGTAATGGCACCGTCTTCGACGCTCCAGAAACTGGGGTCCGCGACCGCCCATCCGGCGAGCGTCTTTCCATCGAAGATGGACTCGTAGCCCTCCTCCACGGGAGCGGCCTCCTGCGCATTCGCGCATACCGCCACCATGATGACCGCCAGCGCCTTGAACCATGCCGTGCTCATTACCCTGCCCTCTCTCGTATAGATGATGCTGAACTCCGCGGAACGTGCATCCTGCCCGCAGACACCCACTTACTGTATAGCCCCGGCAGTGGTTTGGCAACTCAACGCTGGTGTCAACAGAAACCACCCCGGCGGCGTTAGCTCGATGTGATCTTCACGGTGCGGAAACGTGTAGAGTAGTGGCATGGAACCTTGCGTCGAGAACGGACACGGCCTGGACGCCTTCCTCCGGCAGGTGGAGGACTCTCTGTACACGTTCCTGTTGCGCCTGATACGCGATGTAGAGGACGCGCATGGCACGGCCCGCGAGACGGTGGCGCGCGTCCTGCGCCTCGAACGCCTTGGCCGCGTTCCCGAAGACTCGGCAAATCGCCGAGCGCTTGTATTCTCGATGGCCTATCATCTGGCGATGGGTCATGTGCGTACGCGGCGCTGGGCAAGCACACCCGCACTCCAGGAGGAGCCGCCTCCCGACCGGCCTCTGGACGAGCTGATGGCGCTGCGTCAGATGGAGCGCGCGCTGGACGAGTTGCCCGCACCGCAGCGCGACGCTCTCTTGCTGCGCGTGTTCGGCGAGCTGCGCTATGCCGACATCGCCCATACGCTGCGCTGTACAGTTGAGCTTGTCCGGACTTGGGTATGTCACGCGCGCCGCAGTTTGGCGGCGCATCTTCAGAGCGAAGCGAGAGCCGCGGATGAATGAGCACGACTTCGAGCGTTTATCCGCCTACCTCGATGGCGAACTGGCCCCTGACGACGCGGCCTCCGTGGAAGAAGCTCTGGCGCAGTTTCCTGAATGGGCGAAAGCCCGCAAGACCCTGGAGCACACCGACGCCTGGCTGCGGCAAAGTGAGGAACAACCGGTTCCGAGTATTGTGCCCTACGCGGGCACTAATCGCGCATCGGGGCCGGTAGCGCAAGGAAGTCTATCGCCAAGCCGGGTGCGCGTCGTGGCACTTCTGGCGCTGGCAGTTGCCGTGATTGGCCTCGCTCTATTGAACTGGCTGGAATCGGATCACGCCCCTTCCGTCCCGGCATCACCTGATGATCCGCAATTGACGGCCCACGAGTCGCCTGCGGTGACATCCACTCCAGAGGAAAGCCCCGCCGCGGAATCTCAGGCCGAAACTGAGGACCCTTCATTAGATACACCCGTGGAAACTGAAATCGCCGATCCGGTGTCGTACCTCTCGCTGGAAGGCACCGCGTTGGGGTCAAATCCCTGCGCCGTAATTCGCAACACGTCGACCGGCACGGAGAGGGTCTATCGCATTGGTCAGGTTGTCATCGAAGGAGTCACACTGAAAGAAGTCAGCAGCAAGGCTGCGGTATTGGACCGGAATGGCGAAGAAATCCTTTTGCGGGCGGGGGCGCTGAAACTGGAGCCACCCGTGCTCAAGTCGATCGATGGTCTATGGCGCATGATTCTGCACGTCGCCGGCGAGGAGGAGGAGTATCACGACCTGCTGCGTTTCCAGATGGACGGGACGAAGCTCAGCGCCGCAAACAACAAAGACAATTCGCCGTTCGCGACCGGCTCCATTGATGAGCGCGACGTGATGCTTCAATTCAATGACAACGGGATCGTCTACGTGATGCGCGGCACGGTGGACCTCGAGTTCGACTCGCTCACGATGCACTTCGTGGGGGCCACTCCGTACGAATCGGTGGACCCGCAGGATGTTGAGCTGCGCCTCACGCGCGTTCAGGATGAAGACCTCGCAGACATCACCGAACTGAGCAGCCTGCGCGAGGAAGTGGATAAGGTTCGCGAGGCCTTGCTCAAGTACGCGGAAGAACACGAGGCGCGGTTCCCTCTCAATCTCAATGCGCTGGTGCCGGACTACCTTGAATCGCTGGATGCCCTTCGGACCTCGGAGAACACCAAATTGGAGTACCAGGGCGGCCTGCGCCTTGCCCGCCTGGAGATACCCGCATCTCTCCGGTTCGAGGAATTCCAGGAGGGATTCGCCTGGGACTATAGGTTAAGGGAATGGGACAACCTCCTGATGCGGAGCTATGGGGGCGCGGAATGGCTCCACCCGGAAGTTGTGCTGTCCCTGACCCTTCAAAAGCCCCCCATCGTCTTCACGCTGACCGCGCGCGGAGATATTTACGAGAGGCAGGAGCGTCCACTGTATCGTGGACCGGAAGACATTTCCGAAATGGCCGAGCGCAACGCGTGGATCTCGCGCGATCGCGCAAACCTTGAAGAGTTGGGCGTTGCGATACGCATGTTCCAGAATGAACATGAAGGATACGCACCCGGCGGCTGGGCTTCGGCCTACCCGGCCTACCTAAAAGACCCGGGAATTCTCAGCAGTCCCAAAGATGATCCGGGCGCCGATTCATATCTCTACCTGTATCCCGCCACCAACCTGGACCAGCTCATCGCGGAGCGGGCGAAAGACCCGGACATCGGGGACACCGACCCGGATGCCGCCAGGCAATTGCAGGCGCAGATCCCGATACTCCTTAATCGCACGGACTTTCCCGGAGACCAGCCGGGCCGCAACGTGCTGTTCATGAACTGGGAAGTGCAGTTCCTGTTCACGAATTCTCCCGAATGGCGGGAGTGGGTTGCGCCGCATCTGACTCCAGGGCGCTGACGACCGCGGGAAACTATCTCATCTCTCCGAAACAGGCGGCAGATGGGCCACACACGCTCGCCCCGCGCTGAGTGGTTTCCCCTTTCTCAGAGTCTATGATTTGCGTGTTGACTTCACGAGTTCCAACGAGACTCGGGACTTGAGTAACAACACAAGACACAGGCGAGGGCGCGTGTGTCTTCATTGATATTAGGCTCACTGCTGCGAGATCGAGATGGAATCGCCGGTCGGCGCCGGATTCGGGGTTGGAGCATTTGTGCCGGGTGCCTGCGCGGCGTAGGCATCGTGCAAGCCAGGGTGCCCCTGCGGATGCGCCGCATCGTGGAGTTCGGGTTCCACGTGGCTGGTGACGTTCACCGTGAATCCAGGGAAGAGGCCCTCGATGGCGTCTTCGATGTTTGTGGCAATGTCGTGCGCATTCTCGGTGCTCGTTTCTCCCGGAACCTGCAAATGCACTTCCACCCAGATCACGTCGTTGCTCTGCCGGTGCCGCAACTGATGATAGTCGGCGATCTGGCCCCGGGCAACTGCCTCATCCAGAACCTTGAGGATCAAGGGAGTCTTGGAAGGATCTGCTTGATCGAGAAGCCCCTTCGAGGCGCCGTAGATCAACTCAACGGCCTCCTTGAGGATATTCGAGGCGACGAGTATCGCGACGATGGGGTCAAGCCAAACGAAGTTGGTGACGTGAACGATCACGACACCAATCACGACACCGGCACTCGTCCACAGATCGGTGAGGACATGTTTGCCATTGGCCACCAGAATGAGAGAATTGCGCGACCGCCCGACGCGTACCAGGAAGAGTCCGAGGGCGAGATTCACCAGGCATAAGGCCCCCGTGATGATGATACCCAGCCCCAGGTGCTTCAGGTCGGGCCCTTCAATTAGCTCCACGATGCTGGAGTAGTAAATGAAAGCGGCGGCCGAGAGAATCATCGCCCCCTCGAACCCCGCCGAGAAGTAGGCTATCTTGCCATGTCCATAGGGGTGCCCGCGGTCCGGACTTTGGCGCGCGTACCAGAGGCTGAATCCCGCCACGCCGGTGGCCGCGATGTGCACCACGGATTCGGCGGCATCCGACAGGATTGCGGCGCTGCCGGTCATGACGTACGCGAACATCTTGCCCGCCAGCATCACGATGGCGGTCACCAGGCTGGCGGTCATCGCGGTCTGTCGCAGATCGGATGGCATACCCAAATCCTCACATCCCGAATCCAGCATACCACACAAGAATGCAGCCGGAAAGTGACGCCCGGACTACGCCAGTTCGGACCGATTCACCGTTATGTGTTGGCGCACGTCGCCTGCCAATTCGTGTATGCGGACGGATACGGTGTCGTCGTTCGTCTCGATGATCGCATAGGAAGGCCGCTGGCCCCGATCGAACCTCGACTTGAGATGTCCCGGATTGACATGGAGAGAAGGGCCGATCCGTTCAATGGCGGCCACATGGGTGTGTCCGGTCAACACAATCGACGCGGATAACTCGACCGCGCGGAGGTCTTTGGCGGCGTGGGCGGCGGAGACGGTGATGCCTCCCAGCGTTTCCACGATGCGCCGGGGAACTCTCCCACTCCCGTATTCGGGACACCACAGGCCCGGCACCATGCGCACGTCGTGTCCCGCCATGGCCAGCTCCGCGGCATCGGCGTAGTCGTCGCCGACGTGAATGATGAGTTCCGCGCGGTGCCGCACCTTGAGGTAGTCCGCGACCTCGTGCATCATGCGGCGGTTACCATGGGTATCACTGATGACGCCGATGATCATGCACAACTCCAAATGGGCACACCGCTGGCATCGCTGTTCGCCGTGCACACCAATGTCCTGCTAACGCGGAAGCACGCCGTGACCATGCAAGGTCTCCTGAGTTGTTGGAATGCCTGATTATAGCGCACAAACGAGTTGATTTCCCCCAGAAGGGGGAATACAGTGCCTTCCCATGTCGCAACTGAAAATGGAAAAACGCGGGCTTGACGGCCTCCCGGAAGTTACGCTGCCGGAAGGTTACACGCTCCGGCATTTCCAGCCGGGCGATGAAGAAGCTCTTGCCCGCATCTATGGCGAAGCGGAATTGGGAAGTTCCACAGTCGAGGCGGTGCGCAGGAATGTCCTGGCCCACCCCTGCTTCAAACCGGAACGCATCTTGATAGTCGAATACCAGGGACAACCCGTGGGCACCGCCTCGGCGTGGATTGAACATACCGAACCCGACGTTGGCTACCTTCATATGGTGGGTGTGCTCTCAGAGCATCGCGGAAAGCACCTCGGCCGAATCCTCACTCTGGCTGCGCTTCGATACTCCCGAAACGAAGGGTTTGATGTGCA
>JADLCA010000052.1 GCA_020847495.1 Candidatus Hydrogenedentota bacterium
GACGACAGGCGAGGGCGCCTGTCCCACACGCGCTGTGGACCAGACGGATCGGTCCGATCCGTCCGAGCATCAAGCGCAGGCGTGTGGCATATGTGCCCTCGGCTGGGTCTTGATTCGGTGCACGCCCAACAACTGTTTGCCGGACCTTGTATCAATGGCCTGAGATGACTCTTAGGGCCTGAACGGTTTAAGATGAGTCTCCCCGGACGCGCATGAAGCGTGCCCGAGAACTCTCCGGGTCAACTTGCATGGATCGTACAAAGCTCAAGACGTTGCTGGACGAGGTGGCCGCGGGTTCGGTGAAGCCGGAGGCGGCGCTTGAACGGCTGCGTTCGCTGCCTTTCGAGGACCTCGGGTTCGCCAAGGTGGACCATCACCGGGGTATCCGGCAGGGATATCCGGAGGCGATTTTCGCGGCGGGGAAGACGCCGCGGCAGGTAGTTGAAATTGTGGCGCGGATCAAGGCCCACGGCAGCAATGTCCTGGCGACACGGTGCACGCCGGAAGTGGTCGCGGCCGTTCTCGCGGAGAATCCGGAGGCGGTTCATCATGAGGCCGCGCGGCTCGTAACCATCACCGTGACGCCGCCGAAGGCCTTGGCGGGATATGTCGCCGTGGTCTGTGCGGGCACTTCGGATCTGCCCGTCGCGGAAGAGGCGGGCGTGACGTGCGAAGCCTACGGTTGCACCGTGAAACGCGTCTACGATGTCGGCGTGGCGGGCATCCACCGCCTGCTGGGCCAGCACGAGGTGTTGCAGGGAGCGAACGCCCTCGTGGTGTGCGCGGGCATGGAAGGCGCCTTGCCAAGCGTCGTCGCGGGCCTCGTGGATGTGCCCGTCGTGGCCGTGCCCACGAGCGTGGGGTACGGCGCGAACTTCGGCGGTATCGCGGCGTTGCTGGCCATGCTCAATTCGTGCGCGTCGGGGTTGTCCGTGGTCAACATCGACAACGGGTTTGGCGCGGGCATGCTGGCCGCCATGATCAACCGAATCGCCCACCGCGAGTAAGACAACACGCCTTGCCATCGGGCAACGGAAATAAGGAATTCGTCCGTACATGAAGACATTGTATTTTGACTGCTACAGCGGGGCTGCAGGCGACATGATCGTCGGGGCGTTGCTGGACTTGGGCGTCGACTTCGAGCGGCTGAAGGCCGCCCTGCAATCCTTGGCCGTCGAGGGGTATTCCATCAGCGCGTCGAATGTCAAGAAGAAGGGCATCATGGCCACGCAGTTCAACGTTGAGCTGGACCCTGAGGTACGTCAGCCGCACCGGCATTTGCGGCACGTACTCGAGATTCTCGACAAGGGCGAATTGCCCGATGCCGTGAAATCCGCCAGCGCGGAGACATTCCGCCGCATTGCGGAAAGCGAAGCCGCGGTGCATGGCACCACCATCGAGAAGGTCCACTTCCACGAGGTGGGCGCCATCGACTCAATCATGGATGTTGCGGGCGCGCACTTCTGCCTGCACGAACTGGGCTTCGCGCACATCATGGCGTCCGCGCTGCACGTGGGCGCGGGTACCGTTCAGTGCGCGCACGGTCTCATGCCGGTGCCGGCGCCGGCAACGGCGCTACTGCTCAAGGGCATTCCTTCGTATGCGGGCGATGTGCAGGGCGAATTGGTGACGCCGACGGGCGCGGCGCTGCTCGGGCAGATTGTTGCCGAGTTTGGGCCATTGCCGTTGATGCTGCCAAGTGGTGTGGGTTACGGCGCGGGAACGAAGGACCTGCCCGGACGCGCCAATGTGCTGCGTGTGATTATGGGTGAGAGCGCCGCACAGGACACATCGGCGGAGTGCATCACGATCGTCGAAACCAACCTGGATGATATGAACCCCGAGTTGATCGCGGAACTGGTTCAGGGTCTCATGAACGCGGGCGCACGCGACGCGTTCATCACGCCCATCGTGGGTAAGAAGGGGCGTCCCGCGCACATGGTGACGGTCCTCTGCGAGGCAGCAAAGGCGCAGGAGATCGCGGGCATCCTATTTCGGAACTCAAGCACGTTGGGTGTTCGCATGCGCGAGGAGCGGCGCATCTGCCTGGCGCGCGCGTGGAAGACGGCGGCGACACCCTGGGGCGAAGTGCGCGTGAAGATCGGCGAGTTCCACGGGGAGCGGACCGTCGCCGCGCCGGAGTTCGAGGATTGCCGCCGCGTTGCGGAAGTGGGCGGCGTGTCTGTCAAAGCGGTGTACGAGTCAGCCCTGGCCAAGGCGCTCACGGGGGACTTGAGCGAGGCGCCGGAGCAGGCGCGATAGGTTCGAAGGAGCGGGCCGGCGTGCGGGCCGGCGAGGGAGAACGGAGAACATGGGGCAGCGAATCGCGGTTTATCCCGGGAGTTTTGATCCGCCTACATATGGGCACATCGATCTGATCGAGCGCGCGGCGAAGATATTCGACACCCTCGTGGTGGCGGTCGCGCGCAACTCGGACAAGGCCAGCCTCTTCTCCGTGGAGGAGCGCATCGAGATGCTTGCGTCCATCGTGAAACCGCACGGCAATGTCGAAGTGACCTCCTTCCAGGGATTAACCGCCGAGTTCGCGCGTCAGCGCAACGCGATAGCGCTCGTGCGCGGATTGCGAGTTGTGTCCGACTTCGAGTACGAGATTACGATGGCCATCGCGAACCAGAAGCTCAATCCCACGATTGATACGGTTTGCCTGATGCCCAGCGAACGCTACTTGCTGCTCAGTTCACGCATCGTGCGCGAGATCGCCGTGCATGGGGGAAGTCTCAAAGAGTTCGTACCGGAAGAAATCGAGCACCGTTTGATCGAAAAACTCGGCCGGAACGGCGCGTAGCAAGAGCGCGCGCAGTTACATCATCCTGCGTTCCATCCAGGGGGCTGTACAGGATTGGGGAGAGTTCATGCGCATAGCACACGTTGGAGTCCTGACAACAACCTTCCTGTGGGCAGCAGTCTGCGCGCTATGCGCGTCGGCAGTTGAGCCGTGGTCCATCGCGGTCAGCAAGGGCGCGCAATCGGACGAAGCGGTCCGCTTAGCGCTGAACGATCTGGCGAGCGAAGCCGCCGCGCGCGAGCTCGCCATCACAGTCGTCTCCGATGAACAACCGGTGACTGGCCGGGCAATCGTGCTGGGCGACGCTTCGCGCAACGCGGAGACCGCGCGGCTTGTGGGTTCGGGCGCGCTGACATTGCAGCCGCTGAGCGATCCCGAGGGCTATGAGATCGTGACACTTGGTGAAGGCGACTCGCGCACGCTCATCATCTCGGGGGGATCCATCATCGGCAATGTCTACGGCCTCTATTGGGTCCTGGACCGCCTCAGCGTTGCCGGGCGCATCCCGGACATCAACACGTTGCGGGTTCCCGCGATGAAGGTGCGGCTTGGCGCGGCGTGGGGACGGAATGGGTTTGGGGGCACCGACAAGGAGCAAATGCACGCCGCGCTGCGGCAGAGCATGAACTGGGTGTCGGGCCCGGCCATTCTCGATCTGGTGCCGTGGGAATCCGAACCGGAGGCGGCCGCCAATGCGGCGAACCGCGAGAAGGCGCGCGAGCTTATCGCATACGCGCACGCGTTGCACATGAAGTACTTCAGTTTCGCGAACGAGTTCACCTACCATCCTTCGCTGTTGGAGAAGACCGGCGCGACCCTTTCCCCCGATGACCCCCGCTTTTGGGACGCCGTGCAGCAGAAGTACCGGATGCTGTTCTCGGCCCTGCCCGAACTCGACGGGATCGAACTATGCAACGACGATCTCTCCGGTTTCTGGGATGCCTACCGTCCCTACGATGTCATGCATGAAAACCCCGAGTGCGACTGGTCCTACGAAAAGCGTTTTCGGACCTTCGTGCGGAAGGTGCATGAGGTGACCGTGGGCGAGTTCGGCAAGACCTACTTCCACTTCACGTGGAGCCTTTCGCCGCACGAGGTCCACACGCAGCCCGCGGTGTTCCGCGAGATCTTCACGCAAGAGGTACCCACGGACGGACTTTACCTGATCCCGAAGATCACGACCGCGGATCGCTGGTGGCACCAGCCTTACAAGCCCACCTTCAACCTCACGCCGCACAAGACCCTTGTGCTCTTCGAAACGATGAACTACTACGAAGGCGGACTAACTCACCTTTTTCCGACGTTCTCCGGTCGGTATTTCCAGGGCGGTTTGCAGACCTTCCTGCAACCCGAGTCGTGCAATGTGAACGGCATCGCCGCGCTCGCGGGACGCATGCGCGATGGCTGGGACACGACCGGCGCCCACGCTTACGTGCTCTACCGGCTCATGTGGGATCCGTATGATTCGATGGAGCAGATCGCCGAAGATTTCTGCGCGATCAACTTCGGCCAGGAAGCCGCGAAGGATATGGCGCGCGTCTACATGCTGTCGCCGGTGGCATACAAGTACGGACTGCATATCGAGCCGATCTCCTACGGACAGTTCAACTCGTTTCTCCACATGCGGGTGGGCACCTTCCCGGCGGACGGATACCCGGCCATCGACCGGGGCAAGGAACACCTCGAGTTTTTGCGAAAGATCTACCTGCGCTGCAAACCGTGGCGCGCGGAGACGCTGGACGACCTCTATCACGGGCTCGACACCGCGCAGGAAATGCAGAGTATCTTCGACGGGGTAAAACCGCGACTCGCGAATGTGGAACTCGCGGCGGATCTTCAGAACCGGCTGGTCATGACGCGCAACCTCATCCGCACGAATATCGGGTACGTCGAGACCATCTTCGCCTACTTCGACTATGTAGATTCCGATATCCCGCAACATCGAGAGGCGCTCGCCAAGGCACTCGCGCAATTGCAGGAGGCGCGCGTTGATTTCAGTGCCACGCCCGGCTATGGCTACGACCTGTTTGGCGTGGATGTGTTGCGGGAGAATGCGGAGGCGCTTCTCCAGGACCGCGCCATGGCCCTCGCCGACCTGGCGGCCATCCCCGGACGCGCGGAGTTGGATTCGATCATTGCGTCCCAGCAGGCGCGGTACTCGGCCGTGCTCGCGGAGCAGGGTGGAAAGGCCGTGAAGCTGGCCCATGTGGAAGTCATGGTGGACGGCCAAGACATCCTTGAACTGAGCGGGAACGAGTACCGAATCAAGCACTTGCGCTGGGACGGCCCTCATGTGCGTGAATGCACGCTGTTCACGCAGTTGCCGCGCGAGCGCGTCACCGTCATTCCAAGGGACATCCAGTCGCGGCCGATGCACCCGTTTGTGCTCGAACAGCCAGGCCCGGAGAACGATTATACGGCACGGATCTATCTCGACGATTTGCCCGGCGGAAACGACTGGTTCATTTTTGATGTGTATTACATCCCCGAAGCGCCGGAGACGCTGGGCCTCGCGATTCCCTGGAAACGCGATTGAGGGGCGAGGGTGACTTTGGTTTGTGCCAATAGACCGGACGGATTGGACCGATCGGACCGATCAGGCAAGAACCTAGCCCATTTGGTCGCGTCGGCGATTGGGTGAAACTATTCGCCGACTTCCCAGCGCCGAAGTCCCGTGCGCGACAGGTAAGTGGGGATCACCTGGTAGTTGGCGCTCAGTTCCTGCAGCGCGTTGATGAACGCGCGCTTGTGGGCGCCGTCCGCGTCGCAAAGGATCGTCAGCGAGCCGCCTTCTCCGCCGGCGCCGTTCACTTTCCATCCCGCGGCGTGGTGTCTTTGTGCAAGCTCGATGACTGCCTTCGCATCGGCGGAGACCAAGGCAGGGTGCAACGCGGCCTGTCCCTCGGTGTTGGCGATCATGCAGCGGCCCAAGGCACCGAAATCGCCCGCGAAGAGGGCGTTCTTTCCCGCGCGAGCGGCATCGCGCAGTGGATCGAGGGCCGATTTGTCGGCGTTCTTCTGTTCGAGGCGTTTAATGACCTGCCCATGAACATCACTCGAGGAGTGGGAATGCCCGAGATAGACGAGCACGAGGCGGCGTTCAAGTTCCCACCACACGTCGTTGGGGACCGCCACCTGGGACACCGAGGCATGAGGGTAGTCGAACATTTCGATGAAGCAGATGCCGCCGTACGCGGAACACAGCTGATCTTGGATGCCGCACTGGAGCCCGAGTTTTTCCGTCTCGACACGGTGCGCAAGCGATGCGATCTCGTGCGGCGTGCGGCGGCCTGGTGTGAGCAGGTCGAGGGCGCCAAGCAGCGCCACCGTGACCGCTGCGGAGGTGCCCGTGGAAGCGCCCGCAGGCGCGATCGAGTAGAGGTCAACCTCGAAGCTCAGCGATTCAGGCAGGTTCATGATGTCAATGGACGCCTCGATGAGGGGATGCCGGTCGTAGGTGATGCGCCCCGGCACGAGGGTGTAGCGGTCGCCGAAGTTCTCCGCGTTGACCACAATGCGCCGGTCGTGCTTTCGGTCGTGAGAAACAGACACTTGCACTTCCGCATAGGGATACACGCCGATGTTGAAGACGGCCCCGGTCTCCGCGAACCAGGTGTCAGTCCAACCTCCGAGATCGCAGACCCGAATAGGCGCCATGGCGTTGATGACGCGGCGGCCCGGTACGGGCACCGTGGGCTTGATGACACGGCGTCGAGGTGCAGGCGTCTTCCCTCTCATGGACCCAATCCCCTTTAGCTTCGCGGTCGCATCATTCCCAGCGCAACCACTCGATTCCATTGGCGGCCGCGCGGAACTTGCGTGCGCGAATGCTCGAGCCCTCTCCTTCTTCGTAGTAGACGATGAGTATCGAACCGTCGTTGAGCGTCACCATGCTTGGGTAGGCGCCACCCACTTGATCGACCTGCACGGCGGCACTCCAGGTCTGGCACTCGTCGAGCGAATAGTGCAGGCTCGTGTTGGGAATGCGGTGCGCGCACACAATGATGCCGTCGGGGGTGCGGTGCAGGTAAGGAGAATGACCTGGGAAACCCATGGGTTCTGACACCGACCCCGTTTTGCCGCCGTCGGAGGAGGTCGAGACACGCATGCTTTCCGAAGCGGTGCGTTGCGCCGCGTAGAGCCGGCCATCCTTCAAGGCGATGATGTCCGTCTCCGCGTCGAGCCGCAGGCCGCCGTTGGGGATATCAACAGGAGGGCTCCACGTGGCGCCTTTGTCCGTCGAGATGGTGGCCGCGCCGAACGCGTCATCGCCAGTCTCCAGGTACAGGCCCAGGACGAGCCGCCCGTCGGCGAGTTCACGGACGGGCGCGCTGGCATAGTACGGGCTCACGCAGCGGAGCCCGGTCCACGTTTGGCCCGCGTCCGTGGACTCGACCAGCCATGTGCCGATGCCGCGGTAGCCGTCGCCTTTCTTGCGCAAGGTGAAGAAGGCGCACAACAGCCTTCCGTCGCTCAGTTGCGTAACCGAGGGATCGCGATCATCGTCAGGACCATCAAACACCGTCTGCGCGGGGGTCCAGGTGCGGCCTTCGTCAGACGAATAGCATCCACTGACGCGTCCGCCGTTGGGCAGCGATTCATTTGGCATGGCGACGTGGCCGTAGCCCGCATAGAACACCGCGAAGAGGCGGCCATCCGCGAGGCGGCAAATATCCGGGAAGGCCTCATAGGCGCCCGCGCCGGCGTCGCGGCAAACGTAGACGAATTCCTTGTCCGCGACCAGGGCGGGAGGCGGCTCGGCGGCGGCCTCCTGAGCCTCGGCGCATGGAATGACGCCGAGAATACTTAGAATAGCCCCGCAGACATACAGGCAGCGCAATCGACGCGACATGATATTCCCCTCTCCCTCCGGTGCATGTGCCATCGCTTTCCTCGCGGCGGATTCTAACATAGAAAGGCCTTCCGTAGGGCGGGATTTGTTCCCGCCTTCTTGACACTGCACGACAGCTTTTCCTCTACCCAATCTGGGCGGGAACAATTCCCGCCTTATTGAAGAGGCGAAACACAATCTTGCCCTATTTCCCGATGCAGAAGGACGAGAAGATGCGGTCGAGGATGTCTTCGGGGGTCGTGTCGCCGGTGATTTCGCCTAGGGCGTCGAGGGCGTCGCGCAGGTCGATGCTGAGGAATTCGGGGGAGGCGTTGTAGTTCGCGAGGAGGCGTTCGAGTGACTCGATGGCGCGGCGGAGGCTGTCGCGCTGGTGAACGCGCGTGATCATGCCCTGCGAGGGCGAGAAGGCGAGCGCCTCGCCCAGCAAGAGCCGGTGCAACGTGTCTTCCAATACGTGCAATCCCTGACCTGTTTTCGCCGAGACCTCGGCCACCGCATTGAAACGGGTCGCCCAGAACGGCGCGGCGGGCGAGGGGTTTACATCGATCTTGTTGAAGGCAAGCACCGTGGGCACGCCGAGGGCCAACACTTCCTCCGCGAGGGTTTCATCGTCGCGCGTTGGCTCGACCGCCGCATCCAATAGAAAGATCACGACGTCCGCAGTCGACAAGGCGCGGCGGGCGGTTTCGATGCCGAGCCGCTCGACCTCGTCGTCAGTGGCGCGCAGGCCCGCCGTGTCGGAGAGGCGCGCGGGGATGCCGTTCAAGGTGATGACCTCTTCGAGCAAGTCGCGCGTGGTGCCGGGGTGAGCCGTGACGATGGCGCGTGCATCGCGTAAGAGGGCATTAAATAGGCTTGACTTGCCCACGTTGGGACGCCCCGCGATCGCGATGCTCGCGCCCTCCCTGTACAGGCGGCCCGCCTTGGCGGTGGCGAGCAATTCTTGCATGGAGGCAAGCGTTGCCGCGAGCCGTGCACGCAGCGCCTCGTCCACCAATTCCGGGAGATCCTCGTCGGGAAAGTCGATGGCCGACTCGATGCGGGCCAGGGCATCGGCGAGGGTATCGCGAAACGCGTAGATGGCCTTGGACAACACGCCATGGGATGCGGAAGCCGCCGCGCGCAGGGCAGCGCCCGTGCGCGCCTGGATGCGGTCGAGGACCGCTTCGGCCTGGACGAGATCGATGCGTCCATTGAGGAAGGCGCGTTTGGTGAATTCGCCGGGCTGCGCGAGGCGCGCGCCTTTTGCCAGAAGCAACTCCAGCACGGTCTGCAAGGGGACCACGCCGCCATGGCAGTTGATCTCGACCACGTCTTCGCACGTGTAGGTGTGCGGCGCGCGCATGACGTGGACGAGCACCTCGTCCACGGGGCCGGACTCGTCGTGGATCTCGCCATAAAAGACACGGCCCGGGCTGGACCTCAAGTCCTTACCCCGGGCCGAAACGAAGACAGACTGTGCGATTTCAATGGAATCGGGGCCGCTCAGGCGCACGATTCCGATGCCGCCTTCCCCCAAGGGGGTGGCGATGGCGGCGATGGTATCCTCATTCGCCGTGCGATTCACCGGATGAAGCGTCAGACGGGGCCATGGCCTTTTCACCCGCGTGCTGCTGGCCGCCCGGGCGGCGGCGTCCCCGGCGGCGTCCGCCGCGCGAGGAACCGGCCCGCGGATCACGCTGCTGCTGCGGTTGACGATTGCCACCGTTGGCAGGGGCGCCTGCCTGCGCGTGCTCGCGTTCGCGTCCACCGCGTCCACCCCGGCGCGAACCGCCACGGCGGTGAGAGGGCCGCGCTTCTTCTTCCTCGATTTCATCCTTGGGCGCAATGATGACGCTGCGGACGAGGGCGTCGCCGACGCTGAAGGTCTTTACGTCGGGATCCTCCTCGAGGGTCATGTGGATAACCCGCCGCTCCTGCGAACTCATAGGCTTGACGCGGACGCGCCGGCGCGTTTCCTTGGCCTTCTGGGCGAGGCGCCGTGCGAGATCCTCCAGGGCTTCCTGACGGCGATCCAGATACCCTTCAATGTCGATTACGATGCGCTCCGACTCGTCCCCTTCGCCGTGGTGGACCATCCGGTTGATGAGGTACTGCATCGAACTGAGGTTGCGGCCCTTGCGCCCGATGAGAATTGCGGAGTCCGGGGAGTCCACCTTCAGGCAGGTGCCACCATCCTCGGTGGAGAAGCTGGTCACGGTCGCCTCGATGCCCATCTGGTGGATGACTTCCTTGAGCAGCGCGGCCGCCTCGCCGTCAGTAGAAGGCTTCAGGACTGGAGCGGCCGTGCGGGCCGGTGCGGCGGGACGGGCCGGCGCGGGCGCCGCTTTTTCACGTGGTGGTGCAGGCTGCCTTTCGCGATGGGGCGCGGGCGTCTTCTCACGGATCGGCGCCTTCTCGCGATGTTCGCGAGGCGCGGGCTTCTGGGAAACCGGCGCTTTGCCGCGCGGTTCCTTGGGCGCGGGGCCCGCAACTTCGGTCGAAACGCGCAACTTTACCGGGCGCGCGCCAAACCCGAAGATGCCGTTGCTGCCTTCGTCGACGATTTCAACGTGGGCCTCGTCGCGGTCGATGTCGAGCTGTTCCAGCGCAATCTTGATGGCCTCTTCACGGGTCTTGGCGCTTACTTCGACTGATCGCATAGACAATCCTCTCCCTCTGTGCGCAAACCGCACGGTAAGCGCAGCGCTCCGGTGCTGCGCGTTGGGCCGCGGGTCTGGGCATTTCGCCGCGGCCTGGGTGCCAGAACAGCCTGACCGGTAAGCAGGGCGCCGGATGCTTGGCGCGTCCTGTACTAAGCCTCGAGTTGGACCTGCCGGGTCGTGTGGGCTGTTCCGTGGTTGAGACCCGGCACTCCGCCGGGCACTCGCACCTCTACGACTTCTTCTTCAACTCCTTTTGTGCCTGGCGGCGCTTCGCCTGGGCCGCCGCATACCAGTGCCGCTTCTTCTTAGGGGCCTTCTTCTCCGGGACGTCCGTCGCCGAGACCCGGATGAGCCGGTTCTGGGCAATGCCCAGCACCGTGCTCACGAGAATGTACAAGTTCAGGCCGGACGCAAAACTGTAACAGATGAGGCTGAAAAAGACCGGCATGATGGTCATCATGGCTTTCTGCTGGGGATTCTGCGTGGGCCCGGACATGGGCATGAGTTTCGTGCTGACGATCATGGCCACCGCGCACAGGATGGGCAGCACATTCAAATACTGGATGTGCTGACCAAAGAACGGAATACCGGCCAGGAACGGAAAATGCAAAAGCTTGTCCGGTTCAGACAGGTCTTTGATCCACCAGATAAACGGCGCGCCGCGCAGCTCGTACGTGCTCCACAGCATGCGGTACAGGGCGATGAAGACCGGCATCTGCAGGAGCAGCGGGAAGCAGCCGCCCAGCGGGTTCACGCCGCGCTCGCGGTACATCTCCATCATGCGCTTGTTGAGTTCCTGGGGGTCATCGCCGCACTTCTCTTTGATCTTCTCCATTTCCGGCGCAAGAAGCTGCATGCGCTTCATGCTGCGCATCTGCTTGATGGTGAGCGGGAACATGGCCGTGCGCACGAGGATGGTGAGGAGGATGATCGCGACCCCGTAATTCGGAATGATGCCGTAGAACCAGTTCAAGAGGCTGAGCAGCATCGTGGCGAACCAGTTCATCAGCTCCGGGTACTGGAAGAAGCGGTGCGAGGTTTCCAGGGTGGCCCATGCCCTCTTCAACTGATTGCGCTCGCTCGGGCCGATGTAGACCTTCGCTGAGCTGGCGAGGGAGGCGCCGGGCGCCACTTCGGAACGCGGCACCGCAAGGCCGAAGCGGAACTGCTCATGATCGCCGATGGAATACCCGATGCACGGGGCGAACTCCGGCTTGAACGCGACGAGGAAGTAGGCACTCTTGATGCCGATCCACTCCGGGTCCGGGATGCGTTCCGTGTGGGGAGTCCCATCCTTGGCCGGCGTCATCTTGGAAGTCTGGATCCAGTCGTTCTTGCCTTGGAGCCGCCAAATCAGCGATTGCTGGACCCCTTTCGTGAGGTCCTTCGAGTCGACGTTGGGTCCCCAACTCAGGATAAAGGCGGGATTCTGGTCCATGCCCAGCACGCGTGGCGAGGACTCGAGGTTCTTGTACTCGATCTTCACATCGACAACGTGTGCCGCATCCGAGAAGGTGAAAGTCTTGCGAAGCTCGGCAACCCCGGGTAAGGTCAACAGGAACGTGACCGACGAGTCTGTCTGGCTCTCGACGTCGAAGCGGCGGCGGTCCAGTTCGTCGCGCAGGTGCTCGTCCGAGAAGCGCAGTCCAAAGGGATACACCACGTCCGCATCGGGAGCCGCGCGTTCAGGGACCAGCTGGATCTGGTCTTCCCCATTATCGTGCAGCAGCACAATGGCCTTCTTGAGCCGCGCGCCGATCCGGGTGAACACCAACTGGAGGTCGCCGCTCTTGATGGTGATCTCATCGTCCGCGGGACTGGTCTGTTCCGGCACGGGCGGCAGATTGGGCCATGCCGAGGGCGCGGCGGCAGGGGTCACGGGCGTTTCGGGCGCCTCGGCGACAAGCATGTCCGCGGGCTTCTTGTTGGAGTTGGGGTCCACGGCCTGAGGCGTGCTGGTTTGTTGCGGCGGACGCGGCTGGGGCTGGGGTGCGAAGTAGTTGAAATACACCAGCACTAAGGCCGTCATCAGCACAATCGCGAAAAGCTGATTGCGCGCTAATGACTTATCTTGATCGTCATCTAACAAGGGCCGGATTCCTTCATCGTACCCAGCGCCCTCTGGTGCTCATCGTCGGTGCCGCGCATCTGGACTTGGGGACTTTCTGTCATCTGCGGCCGCGCATCTGCCCTATCCTACGGTACCGGGTCGTAACCCCCGGCGCAAAATGGATGACAGCGCAGCAACCGCATGGATGCATAGTACACGCCTCGAAGGGCGCCATGTTTCTGAATCGCCGCAATCGCATACTGGGAACAAGTCGGGGTGAACCGGCAGTTCTGGCCGAGCAAGGGGGACAGCGTAAGCTGGTAGAGCCGAATGAGGGCCACCAGCACCTTACCCACCGAGCAGGCCTCCATCGTTCAGGAGCCGCCGAATCGCCGCAGCGCATTGGTGGTAGTTGAGTTCGGCCGCCTGTGGCCGGGCAACAAAAACCAAATCGATATCTTCAGACAGGCACGCGCGATTGGCGCGATAAATCTCCCTCAGATAGCGCTTAACGCGATTGCGCACGACGGCCTTGCCGACTTTGCGCGAGACGGCGAAACCGAATCGCCGCCCCTGACCTTCCCGCCGGACCGCGAAACAAATGAACTCGCGCCCCACACGCTTGCGACCGTGCTCGAAGACCGCTTCGAAATCACGTTTCCGCGTGAGGCGCTCCCGCCCGGGGAATCTGTTTGGTCCGGCCACAACAGACGGTGTACCTCCCAGTTACGCGGAAAGGCGCTTGCGGCCCCTGGCCCGGCGGCGGCGAATCACGGCACGCCCGCCCGCACTAGACATGCGTTCCAGAAAGCCATGGGTCC
>JADLCA010000053.1 GCA_020847495.1 Candidatus Hydrogenedentota bacterium
CTGGCTGCATCGGGGTCCGTATTCTCCTTCTTCATTACCCTCCTCATAGCATTCGTTGCAGGCCTGTTCGCCCTCTACGTCGTGGCATGGCTGATGCGCTTCCTCAGCGGCCTTCGCTCAGAAGGCAACGTGCACATCGAATGCGCGCTGGGCTGTGTGGGCACCGTGTATCTCGACGTTCCGGAAGAGAACGAAGGTCTAGGCAAGGTGCTGGTCATGGTTCAAAACCGCACGATGGAATATGAGGCGCGCTGCGCCCGGGGGGCGCTTCCCACAGGCACGCCGGTGCGGATCGTGGATGTGTTGGATAACAACACGGTGCAGGTGGAACCTGTTAATAACTCCGAAGGGGACTAATCATGGACGGTTTTAGTATCGGCGGCATGGCGTTCCTGGGGATTTTCGTGTTGATCGGAGTGGTCGTGCTCAGCTTCTTGCTCCTGCTGGCCAACCGCTACAAGCGATGCCCGAGCAACAGGGTGCTGGTGATCTTTGGCAAAGTGCGGACGGGCGACACCGCCAAGTGCATCCATGGCGGGGCGGCGTTTGTGTGGCCGCTGATTCAGGACCACGCGTATCTCAGTCTCGAACCCATTCAGATCGAGATTCCGTTGAAGGACGCCTTGTCGGTGGAGAACATCCGGGTGAACGTGCCCAGCGTGTTCACGGTGGCCATCGGCACGCAGCGCGAGTTCATGCAGAACGCGGCCATCCGCCTGCTTGGGCTTAACACCGTGCAGGTGAAGAAGCAGGCGGAGGACATCATCCTGGGCCAATTGCGCCAAGTCATCGCGTCAATGAGCATCCAGGAAATCAACCGCGACCGCGAGAAGTTCCTGCACAACATCCAGAACTCGCTGGAACAGGAACTGCGGAAGATCGGATTGGTCCTCATCAACGTCAACATCACGGACATCACGGACGAATCGGGATACATCGAAGCGATCGGACAGAAGGCGGCGTCGCAGGCCGTGCAGCAGGCGCGCGGCGACGTGGCCGAGGAAGTGAAGCTGGGCGAAGTGCGTGTGGCCCAGGCCGAACGCGACAAGGAAGTCCAGGTGGCCGACGCGACGAAGCAGCGGAACATCGGTATTCGCGAGGCGCAACGCGATCAGGCCGTGAAGCTGGCGGACCTGACTCGTGAGCAGCAGGTCGGTGAACAGTCCGCCGCGTTTCACCGCGAAGTGCAAGTGAAGAACGCGGAGCGTGAGAAGCGCACCTCGGTCGCCGAAGCGGAAGCACTCGCCGTGCGCGGTGAAAAGGATGCCGAGCGCGCCCGCCGTGTCGCGGTGGCCGATGCGGAAGCACAGGCGGTGACCGGCGAAAACGTGGCACAGGCCAAGATCGCGGCGTCGGAGGCGGAGTTGCAGGTGCGGCGCGCGGAGGCCTTCCAGATCGGTGAGACGAAGAAGCGCGAGGCGGAAGCCGCGGTCTTGGAGGCGCAAAACCGTGCCATGGCCAAGGCGGCACTCGCCCAGGCGGAGCTGGTGGAGGCGCAGCGGCGTGCCGAACTCGAAGCGCCCGCCAAGGCCCAGAAGGCCCAGGTGATTGTGGAAGCCGAAGCGGAAGCCGAGAAACGGCGCATCGAGGCGATTGGCGAGGCGTCGGCCATCTTCGCGAAGTTGGACGCCGAAGCCCGCGGCCAGTACGAAATCCTCGCGAAGAAAGGCGAGGGTCTCAAGCGGATCGTCGAATCCTGCGGCGGCGCGAATGAGGCGTTCCAGATGCTGATGCTCGAGCACTTGGACAATCTGGCCAACTCTGCCGCGAAAGCTATCTCCAACATCAAATTCGACAAGGTCATCGTGTGGGAAGGCGGAAACGCAAACGGCGGCAGCAACACGGCCAACTTCATCCAGGGTATGGCACGCACCCTCCCCCCCATGCTTCAGGTGATGCGCGACATCGGCGGCGTGGAACTGCCTGAATCGCTCATCAAGCTGACCTCCGAAGCCACGGGCGGTGGCGGTAAACCCGGCGCGGCGGGCACTCCGGCGACCGGTGCCAAGCCCCCGGAGATAAAGCCTGGCGAGAGACCGAAAGCATAGTGACGGTTGCCGGGAAGACACCCGGCGCTACCGCCAAGATACCACGCGGCAAATTCGGTGCACAGGAATTTGACAACACGTCCGCCGCTTGCTAGAATTGTCAAATAACGATCTGACGCGGGGTGGAGCAGTCTGGTAGCTCGTTGGGCTCATAACCCAAAGGTCGCGGGTTCGAATCCCGCCCCCGCTACCATTGATTTCCAAGGACTTACGCAGCAGCGTGAGTCCTCTTTTTGTGTCCGGACCCCCGAGATGGGGCACTTTGTGTGCCACTTTTTTCGGTAAACATGCTCCCCATGTGGACTTGTAAGGCCTCCGGAACGCGAAAAGAGCGCTTCCCCGCGGTCGTGCCCGTGCGCATCGCCGCGTCCGCGCCGGTCTATTCGATTGGGACTTGCCGCCAACCACGCCACCGAAAAGGAGCATGGATATGGCCAGCCTCAATTCGTATCTGAAGCAACGCGGACGCACGTACTACCTCCACTATTTCGAGAACGGCGTGCGCCAGCGCCTCAGTCTCGGCACCGAGGACGTACAAGTCGCCAAGGAGAAGCAGCGCGTCTTCGACTCGGCCCGGGTCCGGGGCGAGGACAATCCGCTGCCCACCCAGACGCCGCTGCCCAAGGCCGTCGCCACCTACATCGATTACATGCGCGCGCGCAAAACCAAGCACGGCGTCGATGCGGACCTGTCGTATCTGCGCCGCATCTTCGGGCCCATCTGCCCCGCCCTGGAAAACGGACACCGCTGCACGAAGCGTCTCCGGATCGACGTGGACGCCCGGAAGCGGGAACCCTTCCTGCGCGCCGATCACCTCGAGCAGATCACGCCGGCCCACATTTCCGCCTTCATCACGGAACGGGTCGCCCGGTACCGCCTGGCGCCGAAGACCGCCAACCGGCATCGCGAAGTGCTCCAGCGGCTATTTAACTGGGCCATGCAGGAGTACGGCGTGCGCATGCCCGGCGGCCGCAACCCCGCCGCCCTGGTGCAGCGGTACCGCGAGCGGGCGCCCCGCATCCGCTTCTTGACCCGGGAGCAGATCGAACGGCAACTGGCGGCGCTGGAAGAACGCCCGCTTCTGCAAGCGATGGTCGCGGTCTACATCTACGCAGGTTTGCGGCGTGAAGAGGCCCTCTGGCTCACGCTGGAGGACGTGGACCTCACCGCCGGGATTCACGGCGTTCTCCGGATCCGGGCCAAGGAGGTCAACGGCGAGGCCTGGGAACCCAAGACCAAGGTCAACCGCATCGTGCCGATCAGCAAGGTCCTGCGCGGCTACCTCGACCGGTACCGGCGGCCCGACTCAGTGTCGCCCTGGTACTTTCCCAGTCTGAAGGGCTGCCGTTGGGATCCGGACAATCTCTCCGCGTGGTTGCGGGACTTCAACCAGTCCAAGGACCTGGTGTGGACCTGCCTCGACTACCGCCACTCGTTCGGGAGCCATCTCGCCATGAAGGGCGAAAGCCTCTACAAGATTTCCGCGCTCATGGGCAACTCCCCGGAGATATGCCGTCGTCACTATGCGACGCTCTTGCCAGAGTCGCTGCTGCAGAGCGTGGAATTCGACGCGGAGGAAACGAACACACCGCCCCCGGCCACAGCCCCCGCCGCGGACCGGCCGCGTTTGCGTCTCATTGCGAGCGACGGTAAGCGCATCGCGGAGTAGCATGGAAAAGGAGCGCCCCGGCCGGGGACTTGCCGCGTCCACAATCCGGCCGGGGTGCTCGTTCTGGAACAACTCAACGACGGGCCGTTCCAGGTGCGCCGAAACGATTCTTGCGTTCGTAGGCTTCGATCTCCGCCAGGGCGTAGCGCACCATGCCGTTGCGTCCCTGCCCGAGGAGATACCGGGCGAATCCCGCCCGCTCAGCGATGCGTTGCGCGGAGGTCCGCGAGCAGCTCCAGCGCGTCGCCAGGTCCCGGGGCGACAGGTACTGGGCCAAGGCGTCGCCGGGGTCCTCCGAACTCTCGTTCCTGACGGTATGCATTGTTGGAAAGCCTTTCATGCGCGGGGGCGCGTTGGCCTTGCCAGCGCATTGCCGCAATATTAATGACCAGCGCTTCCGCGGATTGTGCAGGCACCATCGTCCAGATACGCGCGCAACTGTTCCTCGGAAATCCGGACGGGGGCGCGCGACCCATCCCCCAAGCGATAGCACTTCAAGTCACCGCTTGCGAGCCGCCGGTCCAGGGTGCGCACACCAATCTTCAGCCTTGCGGCGGCTTCCTTGCGTGTCATCAATTCCATTTCTTACGTCTCCAGTTTTCAGCGGCTCGCGAGACGCCCTAGATCATCACGCCGGTCACGGACATTCATCGATGGCTGATCCTCTCGAAGTGGGCGCCTCGGCAGATTGTTGTCGACTGACTCGAGCGAATAGTTGGCAGAAGGTGCTTGGAAACGCCTTGGGGTCGGGGCACACGCCAGGTTCTGCAGCGGTAGAATGCACGATGAACCGTTGTGCGAGTTCTGAGTCGCCCATGAGGTGCGCCGATGCCGCGGCCAGCAGGAATGCTGTTGCCAGCGGGTATCCCTGCACTGTCTCCCGCGCAGCGAACTCCTTCGCCAATTTGATCACCGGCTCGTATCTAAACTGGCGATACAAACGCCATATTTCGTTTACAGCGGAAGGTAGCGGAGCGGAGCTTGGCCACGACACCACTACGGGTCTTCCGGTCAGTCGTGCATCATGCGGCGCGATACTCGCTTCTGCCGATTTCGCGAACGGTTCTCCTCGATAGTCCGATTGAACGATGCGCCGGGCATCGGCGCCATGCTCTTCCCGTGTATTAGGCCATTCTCTGTCGAGAACCGCGGGGTCCCGTTCGGAGGTTCGCCGATCGGGCAGTGACGCCAAGGGGTGAACTTCGACCATGGGATTGGATGGTATCGCGGATTCACGAGATACATGATTTCCCGTGTCTCTCTGTGGCTGTGTCTCCGTTGCATGCGGCGCACCTGGCCGAACGGCCGGGGGTGGACTGGCCGCTGCTTCCAGAGACATATCTCTTGCCGCACGTTCCGCGAGCGGTTGCGCAAATGGAACATCGTACGTCGCGCAACCCATCCCAATCGCGAGCAGAATCAGGAGGATTGTATGTTTGATTGACTGCTTCACGGCGCCCCCTCTTCCAGGTTCAGTTCGTTGGTGTCGAAGTTGTACTCCAGCAGGTAATCGCGCTCCGGCAGTGTTGTGAAAGTCATCTGGCGACGCTCACCGCGTGTGGACACCAGAAGGAGCCGCTGTTCACCTGATTGCATGTCAAGCTTCTCCGGGCTGGGCGCTTCGGTAAGGAACGCCCCGCTGCAATAGACTCGCGCCGGGGGCCAAGTGAGTATTCGCAGGGTGCCGGAGGGTGAATCAATCGATGGCGACGCGACCTCGTCGCGAGATGCCGCGGACACCAGGGCGCTCTCCGCGTGAACCCTACCGGGCTCCGGCCTCAACGAGACGCTTTCGGGACTCGGACCCAGTACCAGCGGTAATACCGCGACTCCGGCGGCGGCAGCGCCCGCGAACGTGAGTTTGGGATGATGCATCGCAAAGCGCCCGACGGCGGGAGCGGTCCGCCATGCCGTCCGTAGGGTCCAGAAGATGCCGGTTGCCAGACCTCGCGCCGTGCGGAAGCTTGTCCGGCCCACGGCCGCCATTGCACACTGCAATCGAGACGGGAAGCGGCAATCAAAGGCGTCCGGGACCGTATCCGGTCCAAAAGCAGCCTTCAATGTGCGGCGGAATTCCTCCACGGAGCCGTACCGCTTCTCTGCTTCAAAAGTGAGGGCGCGCAGGATGACGTCATCCAAGTCGGGCGTGATGTCCGGACAAAGGTCCGACGGTTTCCGGGGCGGCGCCGTCCGGACGCGCGTGACACCGGGCTTTTGTTTGCCGTAAGGAAAGCGTCGCGTGAGCGCGACGTACAGACATGCGCCCAATCCAAACTCGTCCGTGGCGGACGTGACCGGGCGCATGGGATTCCACTGTTCCGGTGCGGCGTAGCCAGCGATGCCCGTTCCCCCCGAGGCCTGACCCTCGCGCCGCGCCTGGCGCAAGTCCAGCAACACCACCCGGTCATCGGGAGTCAGCCGAAAATGACGCAGGGAGAGACCGCAGTGTGCAAAACCCTGGCGGTGCAGGGTCGCAACCGGTGCGAACGCTTCGAGGAGAATTTCCACGCGGGCGGCTGGGCACTCCTTTTCAAGCGCCGTTTCCAGAGGGGAACCGGTCACGAACTCCTGTACCGTGTACAGCGCCCCTGTCTCGTGCATTTTCCCGGCATGAACAAACGCCGGGAATCCTGGCCCGCTACCGAGTTGGCGAAGGACGACCGCTTCCGCGGTTACGGCGTCGATGGTGATCTGGGCCGCACCCAGATGCACGATGCGAACGAAGACTTCCCGGCGCTCCACGTGATCCCAGCAACGAAGCGACGCCTGCTCCTCGTGTACCGCGATGCAGGACAACACAGCAAAGCGGTCCCCGATGCACCGAATGACCACCTTGTGGCACTTTGGACAGCGCTGCTTCGACGGCTTGAACAGGGTCCAGCACCACAGACATGGACGCCGCTGCCTCATGCCTAGCTCCTCTTGTCCGGACTTTTCAAAAGATCAAGCGCGTCAGCGTCGATGACCGGACCCGAATGCCGAACCGTTATTACCGTCTGGTGCGCCACGTCCACCAACAAGTCTTTGAAGGTGTCCGCGTCCATGTCCTTCTGCAGCGGAAAGAGGGTTCCGCCCGTGACGTTGGCGAAGGTCTTGTACGGCTCAATGGCGGGAGTGCAGGCAAAGAACAGGACCTGCTGGTCGGCCAGGGCCTCCTGAACGACACGCGCGGTAACAACACACCCGTTACAATCCGTTTCCGGGTCATGGGGCGGCGCGTCTGTAATCAGCAGGATGATTTTCTTTGCACCAGGCTCCGCGTGCTGCAGCTGCTCCAGGCCGCACCTTACGGCAAGCAGGGATGATTCCTTCTCGTCGCCACCACCGTCCGCCTTGGTTCGCTTCAAGCTTTCGCAAATCTCTTCCGCGCTGCTTCCCAGCCGAAGAACGATGGGACGCTCACCATACGTTTCGTCGCGGAAGATAATGAGGCCCAAGGTGGGGACAACACGCGACGCCATGAGTATCTCGACCATGCGGACCAGAGCCCTTTTCGCGCCCTCGATTGCGGCAGCCATCGATCCCGTGGCGTCGAGGAGGATGAAAATAACGACCTGCACGAAGGCCTGGGACTTGCTCATCTGAGCTTTTTGATAGGGGTGAGCGGCCCTCACGGTTTCACGCCGTGCGTTGGAATGTGGTTGAGTGGTCATGATGGTAATCCCTATTGGTTATTCGCTGAACCGAACTCTTGTCTCTCCCACCAGAAGCGATTCTCCTGGCGGAAGCACGACACGCCTCAAGCGTCTGCCCCGGTGAATAAGACCGTTCAAGGAGCGCTGGTCGCGCACAACAAGTCCACGTTTTGTGGGCCGGACCCGGATATGGAAGCGGGAAATGCGGGAATCCTCCGGGTTCAGTGCCGCCCGGCCAAGGGTAAGGCCATTCTTGGGAATGGAGATGGCTGTCCCCGTCAGCGGGCCGGATTGGATGATGAGGTTTGGTAAGGCCGTATGGGACTTCGTGATTGGGCCGCGGACGGGGCTATCCGCTGGTGGCATGACTCCGCCAGATTCCTCCACCGCCACTTGCAGTTCCTCCCATGCTGCCGCGGCGGTCGAAGGCCGGTCATCGGGACTCACGCTCATCAGACGCTGGATATACCGGTCTACGGACTCCGGAATCGCTTCGACGTAGTCGCGTACCGAGGGGCGCTTCGGAGCGATAAGGTGTTCCACAAAGGTGCGGCGTATGGGATGGCCGGGCTCCGGGAAGGGCAAATACCCTGTGAGCAGTTCGAAAAGGGTTGCGCCCACGCAGTAGAGGTCGGTCCGAGCATCCACCTCGCCTTCAACGCCCAGAATCATCTCCGGAGCCACGTATACGGGTGTTCCAACGAAACCGCCTTTACACGTGACACGGGGCAAGCCCCGGTCCAGGAGAACACCGAGGTCAACGAGTATTGCGCGGATTGCCGTCTTGGCCTCAGAAACGATGACGTTGCCCGGCTTGACGTCCCGGTGGACGATGTCCAATTCGTGCAGCCAGCCGAGTCCCGCGAGCACGTCGCGCATAGCGGGCACGAGCCAGTCCAGGGTAAGAGGGCCCCGTGTCGCCAGGGTCTTTTCCAGGGACTGGCCCGTAACCCATTCCATCACAATGTATACGAGGTCATCGTGAATGAAGACGTCATATACCTCGCATACACACGGGGAACGCATGCCAATGAGCCGTTTGAGCCGGAGCGCACGCTCAAGTGATTCCTTGTTACGCGGCTCCGATGCACTGAAGTTCAACTGCTTGAGCGCCACCGTCTCGCCGGAGATACTAACGGCCTTATACACGTCGCCTTCACCGCCCTTGCTGACGTGTTCGAGAATTGTGAAGGAGCCTATGGTGCTTCGAGGTACAAGACGAATACCCATGATGTGGCGCTACTCCCTTCCTACCTGCAAGAGGGTGTTGCCAAGAACGAGGATGTCATTGGGGTGAAGCTCGCGCGCAGTTGTGACGCGGACAAAGGTCCCGTTGCTACTACCGAGGTCTTCCACGAAAAGCCGTCCGCTGTCGACGCGCAGCGCCGCGTGCTTGCGCGAGACGCATTCATCGTTGAGCGTGAGGTCGGCGTCTGCGGCGGCGCCCACTACGAGCGTGGCGCTTTCGGGAACGCGAAGGGCTCTACCAGCCGCCAAGCCGTTGCGTACCGTAATCGTGATGCTGCCGGTTTTCCGCGTTTCCGGCGACGGCGAGACTTCTGCGCTGTCAAAAAGGTCGCCATGCATGTCCGGCGACGGATTTGGCGCTTCGGAAACGGATTCACGGGATTCACCCGGGCTTTTCTCAATCTCGTCGAGGGCCGCATCGGTCAGGACTTCAACACCGCCTCCGGCGGGGTCGCCTGCCAGCAGACTCTCCCCGCAACGTTTGCAGAACTTCGCGCCCTTACCAAAGGCTGCATCACACTTCGAACACCTACCACTACTCATGATTAGACCTCCTCAGGTTCTGCGTTATTCGACGCGGTTTCCATCGTGCACAACAGGTCCAGACGTTTGGGTTCGAGCCAAATCAGGACAACGGTGATGTTGTCGTCGCTGCCGCGCGCCAGGGCTTGGCCGATCAGATTCCGAGCTGCCCGATCGAGGATGGCGGGAGTAAACGGCTGTGTGGACAACCCCGCGCACGTGGCGTGGATATCCTCCTCGCAGGCTTTCCAAAGGCCGTCCGAGCACAAGACGATGCAGTCGCCGGGCTCGACCGAATGAATCGTGACGCCGAAGTCATCCAGGGCGTCGACCGTGCCGATGCACCGGGTGATCTCATTGGAGCGCGGGTGGTTCTCCGCTTCCCGAAGGGAGATTTGACCCAAGTCCATAAGGATCTGCACGACGCTGTCGTCGTGCGTGAGCGGTTCAAGAGCCTCCTCATGGTAGAAGTAAGTGCGGCTGTCCCCGACATTGCCCACGTACAACCTGGTGCCCACAAGGACTGCCATCACCATTGTGGTCCCCATATCGCGGCAGGCAGGGTTCCTCGCTGCCTCGGCCATGACGTCGATGTTGGCGCTTTGGAATGTCTCCAACATGACTGCGGGCATTTCCTGAGCGCGAGAGTCGGCAGGCAGTCCGAGCACTCCAGCGATCAGTGTCGCCAGTCCCGCGTGCGCGGCCAGATGGGACGCCCGTTCGCCCGCTTTATGCCCGCCCATGCCATCGCACACGGCGGCGACGGTTACTGGAGTACCGTCTTGGGTGGCAATCTGACCGGCCAGAGCTACGTCCTGGTTGGATTCCCGCATTCCCTGGACCGACTTGCATGCGTACAGGGCGCGGGGCGCGCAGGCCTCGTCTTCCGGTGCGGCCGCAGGTGTCTCGATCGTCGTGAGATTCGGTTCACTTTGGCTCATCGTTGCTTCCCTCCCTCGGGTTCGTACCCTGTCCAATGCGATCGGCGAACAGGCTGATGATTCCCCATGCGACTGCTGCGTACAGCAGCCACGTCAGCAAGTCCCGGATCGTTGGGCTCCATGGGTATAGACCTCCGTTAATGAAAAAGTGGTCATAGCCGCATGCGAAAGCGGCGAGAATGACGACGCGCCGCAGGACACCGGACGTCTTCTTCATGAGTCGGTTTCCTCCCCGAGCAAGTAGAATTTGATCCGATGAAGTTGCTTGCTCACCACCGGGTCTTTCATGGCAGCCGCCCGGACCTTGTCCAGCATTATCTGGTCCGTTGTGACGAAGAGCAGGAGATCGAGAACGCCGGTTTCGATATCCATTACAATATTGGCTAACTCCTGTTTTGTTGAACTAATACCCACCTCGCATCCAAGTATCAAGTCCTTGCCATATGCGACAATGTCCACACGCTTCTTGCTCCTTCCAAGCTGTCTCTCTCTATGGATCTCGTATCCGCGTCTTTTGAGAAGTGCGGCGATTCTCTTGACCGCGAGTTTGTGGCTGGTTCCCCCAACGCCTTCACCCGTGGGCGCGGGGAGTCTCAGATACTCATACGCCTTCCGGTACAGATGGACCTGGTACGCACGTCCTTTGCGTTCCAGCCGGATCAGGCCTTGGCGGCGGAGATCGTCGAGGATGCGTTTCTGCACGCTTCCGGACGGTATGCCGAGTTCAGACCACCGTTCGCCCAAGGTCATCCATCGATGGTGGGGCTCGGCGGCGTGGCGGAGAAAGCGTTCGGCATCCGGTCTCAGGAACTCCTCGCGTGAAGGTTCGTGTGCGGAACGGGGGTCTCGTTTGGGGGTCTCGCGTGGCATGGGTGCTGGGGCTGGCTCGTGTGGCGCACGGGGCACCACAAGCCGTTGCAACTCCTCGAATAAAGGAATGTGGATGCTGTCATCAGGTAAGCCGGACATCGGGTATCCTCGCGTGGAACGCCCAGGGAAAACTGGGGTGCCCAATGAAACGGATAAACGCCTCGCCAACGGGCAGTTCGCCGAGCAAGCTGGTTTCGCGGGGGGACAGGTCCAACACCTTCTGGCAGGTCTGCTTGTCGTCAGCGCTGGCCTGGCCGAATATAAAGAGGTTGGAGCAGGCCGCCAGGATGATGGGGTCTATTCGGCTGATGTCTTGGCAGACGAATACGAAGCCTACGCCCAGGGCTCGAGCCCGGAGCAGCAATTCCTGGTAGTAAGCGATGTTTTCCCCGTTCTTCTGAAGGAGTGTCTGCGCCTCCTCGATGAGAACAAGCGTATGGAGCGCGGGCGGTTCGGTGAGGGGCGCCGTTTCGCGGCGGCGGCAGACGTAGTGGAGGAGATGGGTCACTACGAATTGGAGGCTCTCGATGGGAGCCAAGCCCTCGGTGGAAATGCGGGCGCGGGTGTTGGTCAGGAGCGGCTCCATGCCCGCGGAGCAGTCGAAGACCTTTCCCGTCGACGCGATTCTCCCGGTCACCACGTTCAGCGCGGCCAAGCGGTAGCGTTCGTCGGGCGACCAGGGCTTGCACTTCATGGACGCGAGGGCGTCGCGCAAACACAGAAGCGCAGGCAAGATCACCGGACCGCCGGCTGCGAACTTCACGGCGGTATTGACCAGATCATTGACCAAGATCTGGATAAGGTACTTGCTGTGCATCAACTCGCCCCGGGCAAGTAAATCTGTAGTCTCCGTGAGCCATC
>JADLCA010000054.1 GCA_020847495.1 Candidatus Hydrogenedentota bacterium
ACTGCGAGACAAAGGGCGACCAGGAGACGGCCACAATCATGCTCGCCAAGGTAACGATGCGGCCCACCGTCACGAGCTTCTGTTCTGGCATCGCGGGAAACCAACGCTGGAAAAGGTCGTAGGAAAACATCGTTGCCACGGAGTTCAATGCGCCCGAAACCGTGCTCATTGCCGCCGCCAACAGTGCGGCGGCCACCACCCCGCGCAGGCCAACGGGCATAAGGTGCTCAATCATGAAAGAATAGGCGTCTTCCGAACGGGCTGGTTCCAGACCGCCGAAAGCGCCTTGCTTCACCATGACGTAGCACATCAACCCGGGAAGCACCAGGATAAATACGGGCAGGATCTTGATGTACCCTGCAAAGAGAGCGCCCACCCGCGCGTGGTCCTCGCTCTTCGCGCCGAGGACGCGTTGCACAATCGTCTGGTCCGTGCACCAGTACCAGATGCCGATAACCGGATATCCCAGCAGAACCCCGTACCACGGAAGCCCTCCCGGTTCCCCCGGCGTGCGCAGCATCGTCAACTTGACGAGTTCCCCGTTCGCCCGAAGTGTATCCTCAATACCACTCCATCCGCCCGAAGCCCGATACGCAACAAAAGCAACGCAAAAGGAGCCAGCCAGCAACACGATGGTCTGGATAGCTTCTGTGGTGACGACAGCGATGAGGCCCCCAATTACCGTGTACAGCCCCGTCAATCCAGCGATGGCTATGACCGTCCAAACGATGTAATCTCTTGGGATTCCCAACAATCCGTGCATCACCAGCGCGGCGGTGTACAACGTGAAGCCGATGTGGATGAATATGGCTGAGACAATCGAAACCACCGCCAACCAATCGCGGCTCGCCCGGCTATAGCGTTTTTCAAGAAAGTCCGGCAATGTGGCCACGCGGCTTCGCACATAGAACGGCGCAAAGAACAGGGCGAGCAGGACGAGCGTGAAACCTGCCATCAATTCAAAATTGCCAAAAAGCAAGCCGTTCAGGTAGCCCTCCTGCGCCAGAGCCACCAGGTGTATTGTCGAGATGTTCGTCGAGAACAGAGCCAGGCCAATGACCGGCCATCGCAACCTGCCCCCTGCCAGGAAATACTCTTTACTTTGGCTGCCCTCTTGCTTCTGACGTACACCAACCCAGCACCCCAGCGCCACGATTCCAACCAGGTAAGCAACCAAAACCCCCAGATCAAGCATTTCGATCTTCGCTTCCACGAATAATCTCCTTCCCCCACCATGCTCCGCTCTTGACCCATCTGAAACTCGGTTATCGTGAGCGCCGCCTTTCGGAGCCTTCACGGTTCTCTGCCAGGGAGTCCTCACATGCACCCGCGACGCTTTTCAATCCGACGCGCCTGTCCGGTAGAGTAACACCTGTTCGCTGCATTCCAGCCGCGAAAGAGCAAGAGGCGGTAGTCGTGGACGCAGGGATTCCGTCAAGGCAAGTATCGCGATAGCCGGTGCATGCGCGACCTGGCTTCGTATTCCAGGTTCCGTTCATGCCCAATCAGGAGAACCCAACATGCACATGGTAGCACGCTTATTCAGTCTGTTCTCCGTTGGCGTGGTTTTGGCCTCTGCGGCGGTCGCTGGAACGCCATCGAAACCGGCGCCGTATCTGGCCAAGAACGGACAGCCGGAAGCTGCGATTGTCGTCGGAGAGAACAGCGGGCCGTTCTACCAGTGGGTGGCGGCGGAAGTGCAGCGCTTCGTGCACGATCTCAGTGGCGCGACACTCCCGATTGTTGCCGAGCACGAGCTGCCGGACCGGAAACCTCTCATTGTCCTGGGGGGACCGGCCAGTAACCCATTAGCTGCCGCCGCGGAGGAAAAGCAGCTTGTACGTTTCGCAGGCCTCAAGTCCGATGGCTTCATCGTCAGGACCGTTGATTTGGAAGACCGACCGGCGATCGTAGTGGGCGGCAATGATGTGGCCGGCACGATGTACGCGGCTTATGAACTGCTGGAGCGGTTGGGGATCGTGTTCCAACTCACGGGCGACATCATCCCTGTGAAAAGACCTGACTTGCCCCTGCCGGACCTTGACGTCCGCATGGAGCCCGTGTTCAAGGATCGCGGAATGCACTGTTGGCACGGGATCCGGTGGTACATGGGCTTGAACGACCTGCGCAAGGAAATCGATCAACTGGCCAAACTGAAGATGAATGTCTTTCAGTTCTACTGGGGGATGGGCGGACCTTGGGCCGAGTTCTCCTACGACGGTAATGTGGCCGGGATTAGCGCCCCGAAGGAGTCCGGGTATGTCGCTTGGCCCGGGGCCAGCGGCACCGCCAACAGCGTGCTTGTCGGGCGTGAGTGCTTTCCAGAAGACGGATACATGGGACCGCCCGAGTTCGCCGGAGTCCAGTCTCAGGAGGAAGCCTACCGTACCGCTCGGGAGTTTCTCCGTGAACTCATTCGCTACGCCCACACACGCAAGGTCCGGGTGTGGCTGACCATGGGCGAAATCCCGTATGTGCCGGAGAGCTTGGTGCCGCCGGATTCGAAACGGGGACACAATTTCTACTGTGGCGTCGCGCTTTCGCCTAGCGAACCGGCCGTGCTGGACATTTGGGAAGCCGCCGTGCGAAGCATGATCGAAAACTACCCGGAAGCAGACCGCTATTGGGTGGTTAGCGGCTCGGAACTCCTTGGGGGGACCCGGCCGGTGCATGGAGTCGCCGCCACCGACCCGCAGGTCCAAGCGTTCGTTCGTGACTACAGCCACCTGCTCCCCTTGATACCCCCAAAACCTCAGGCGGCTGTGGATGCCGGTTTGGCTTACCTCGACCTTGCCGACATTGCCGTGGCCGAAAGGCTGGTGCGCAGGATCCGAGAAGACAACTCCGCGGCCAAGCTGGGATTGGAGCTCATCTTCCGTGGCGGACAACTCCGCGCGCTGGACGCCGCGTTGCCGAAGGATGTCGCATTGATGAACATGGTGAACTTCAAAGGCGAAACCGCCATGAACTTCTTTGACGGAATCCACGGACGCGACCTGGTCGTTTGGCCAAGGATTACGGACGACGGATGCGAGCTGAATATCCAACTCAATGCGAAGATGTACGACCATGACGAAGTCATCGCCGGCGCCGTCAGGTACGGGTTGACCGGCATCCTGGGGCAATTGAACAAATCCCGTGGCGCGGAGCAAAGCGCCCAGTATATTGCCGAAGGTTCCTGGAACCCGGAAATCCACTGCCAATCGTTCTACGAACGTTACCTCAGCCGTTTGTACGGGACGGATGCTCTGGATGTACTCATGAAGGCATTCCTGTCTCTTGAGGATAACGAAAAGGAGCTGGGCTGGCATGGAAGGCACGGGATACTCAGTACGTGGTCTGCCAGCAGCCGCCTCGGGATCAAGCTCAGAGAGGTGAACGACAAAGAGAATCCCTTGACGCTGAATTGGACAGATGTGGACAAGGCCATCCTCGCCGCAGAAGAAGACCGGCGGTTTTGGGATGACCGGGCTGCGCAATGCGGTCAAGCCCTCGAATTGCTGAGACAGGCGCGCCCCGAAGTCTTACCCGGCTCAAGGGAAGAGTTGGACTATGTGATTTACAAGACACATAACCTTGTCACTGTCTTCCATCTACTTGGGCAAGCTCGGGAAGCCAGTGCTGCCTTCGATCGGGCGCTGGCGGCCGCACATGCCGCACAGCCAGCCGAATCCAAGCAGCAGTTCGAGCAGTGCCAAACCGCGTTGGATCGGGCAAACGAGTTGATTCGGGAGGTTGCTCACCAGATGATCCCGTACGCACATATCCCGACCGAGAGACACATCCTATGGATCATCAACAAAGCAATACCGACATACGACACGGCGAGGGACTATCTGCGCGAGGTGACGGCAGTCCAAACGACGAAGAACTGATTTCGATCCTGAGCTTGTTTGGAGGGGACGGAAGTAACTTGCCTGCGTCTTTATCGTCAGGCGCGGCGCAACCATTGCGTTGATTGAGGAGCTGGAAACCATGATGCTGTTCCTACTGATTGTCACGTCTGCCGCCGCCGAGGGCAATCCGTCCACACCTTCTCACGACGGAGAATACGGTGTGCTCGCATATACGGATAGGGACGGGGTTGCGCACCGCCTTGAGAGCTTCGAGGAATGGGCGGCTCGCCGCGAGCATATTCTCAGCAATTTCCAGCTCGTCTCGGGGGTACTCCCAAATTCGTCCCGCGAAGTGCCTCTCGATATGCGGGTTGAGGAGGAGGCGGAGTTTCCTTCGTACGTTCGGAAGAAGATTACCTTCGCCGTCGAACCTGGCGACCGATTGCCCGCGTACCTGCTGCTACCCAAAAGCTCCGGCGGCAAGATGCCTGCCGCGCTTTGCCTGCACCCCACGTCTCCCCTCGGCAAGCGGACGGTAGTGGGTCTGGGCGATCAACCCAACTGGAGCTACGCTCAGGAGCTTGCGGAGCGCGGGTATGTTGCGCTCGCACCGGATTATCCAGGTTACGGCGACTATGAGAAGATCGATGTGTACAGCATGGGCTACGTCAGTGCCACCGCGAAGGGCATATGGAACCACATGCGATGTGTCGACTTGCTTCAGTCCCTTCCGGAAGTGGATGGCGGCCGAATCGCCTGTATCGGCCATTCGCTTGGCGGTCACAACACCCTCTTTCTGGGTATGTTCGACACACGCGTGCAGGTCATGGTGACAAGTTGCGGATTCAATCGATTTGCGAAGTACTACGGCGGCGACCTTACGGGGTGGAGTCACAAGGGGTATATGCCGCGTATTGCGGCCGTCTATGGCAAGGACCCTGCGCGCATGCCATTCGACTTTCCGGAAGTTCTTGCTGCTCTCGCCCCGCGAGCCGTGTTCATCAACGCGCCGGAGAACGACGAAAACTTCGAAGTGTCGGGCGTGCGCGATTGTGTCCGCGCAGCGACGCCCGTTTACAAACTGTTTGACGCCGGTGACAAACTCCAAGTCGCCCATCCCGAATGCGGCCACGATTTCCCGGCCGAGGTCCGGGAAGAGGCCTATGCATTCATGGATGCGGTTCTGGAGCATCAGAAGCCGTAAACGCGCTGGACGACGTTTCCTCTTTTCGGATCTATTGCTGATCGTCGCGCGTTACTCTGATGCGGACGCTGAATACGGTGTCCGTCGGACCTCGCGGGCCCGGAGCACCGTTCCAGCCGTTGCCGACGCGGTCGTAGCAGATCAGGACTTCCTCGGGTCCTGTAGCCAGCATGCCGGTATATGATGTGCTCTCGGGTGGGTCGGTTCCCTTCGATACACAGAAGTCTTCCGTGTAGTGGAGGGTGCTGTCTTGCACGAGGCGGTTGTGATGCTCCGCGAGGTTGAATTGCTGCCACTTCTTCCCTTCCCCGTCGGAGCAAACCCAGGCGAACAATCCGGGCCTGCCACCGGAGAGAACCAGGACACCGTTCTCCAAGCGCACGAGCTGCGGCTCAACTGACCGCGTGGTACGCCCCGCCGGTGCGGTAGACTGTCATCAGACTGCCGTCGGCAAGCCGGCACGTGTTCGATTCGTTGGCGCCTTCCGGCGCGCCGGCAAGCTCCTGTCCATTCGCGACAGTCGCCTGGTATTGCCAGGTCATTCCGCCATCCTGGCTGGTCACTGGCCAGCACGAGTCCTTTGCGTCGCCAGCAAACTTGCCGTATACCGTGGTGAACAGCCTTCCATCGCTTAAGCTCAGAATGTTCCCATTGGTGAGCAGGTAGACCTCGTTGACGTTGTACTCGGCCAAATCGCGTGGGAAACCCTGAAACTTCATGGGCGCCGGTTCGGCGGCAAGAATGCCGTTATCATCCAACGTGACGATAGTGCCTTCGGCTTTGGCGTTGCGCTTGTCTTGGGCGGATTCCGGCCACGTTTCATAAGGCATGAGCAGGAGCTTCTGAGGCCCCAAAACCGTCGAGGCGGGGCCATAGCAATCAATGTTCAGTGCCGGCTTCCACGAAGTGCCGCTGTCACGCGACAGGTAGAGCATTGCCGGCCACTTGCCCTGGGCCTTGTCGGCGGATAGCACGACCTCACACAAAACATCCGAGCCGCCCATCGAATGTAACGACGCAAACCAGTGGTGTCCGGCTGCACGCCCAACTTCAACTGGGGGAGCTGCCTCCAAAGTGCATTCTCCCAATACATGCCTGGCTGCCGGCGTTGCGGGAAGTGCCGCATGAAGCTCGGTTGCTTTCTGTTTCAGTGGGCGATACGCGTATTCGGCCAGGGTAGCGACGGCCCCGCGATCGGATTGGTTCTTCGCGACAGTCGCCAAGGTGTCGATTGCCTGATACGCGCGCTTTTGGGCCGCGTCTGCGAGATCAACGGCTTCGGTTTGCGTTGTCAGGAACGCGACGTCGTCACCCTGCTGCTTGGCATCCTTCGCGGCTTGCTCCGCGGTGGCAGCCTTTCCAATGAGCTCCAAGGTATCGAAGAATCCGATGGCGAATTGAAGCCTGCCGATCCAGTACGCGATGCCCGCCTGACCGGCTTCGCTCTCGGGCGCCGGCGCTCTCCGGAGCGCAGCAAGCGCCCGCTCATATCCCGCGCGGTCTTCGGCACATGCACTCGGAAATGGGCCGGGCGTCCAGTACCGCATCATCATGTTGGGCACCGGGAAACCCAAGCCGAGCCCGTGGTCCTCCAAACCAATCGTCACGGCTTCGATTTCACGGAACACTTCCAGCAGGGACTCCACGGCAGCCTCGCCAAATACAGCCGTGATATGGTCCCGATAGGCTGAATCCGGCGTAGTCGCCGGGTCCCACGCGGCCTTTGCCAGATACGCGACGGAAGGGTCCAGGTCACTGATCATCCACTGTCGCGTGCAGAACCCTGCGAGGCCGTGGTTGCGCATCAGCCCCACCAGTTTGTGCAGCGAGCCGGTCGTCAGTTGTGGAGGAACACCCACCCCGTCGTCTTGCAGCGTGACCGCGAGGATGGTCGGGATCTCCTTTGCCGGCAACTTGTCGAAGGCTTCCGGTCTGCGCAGCACGCGAGTTGGCGTATAGTCCAGGACGACAAGCAGCTCGGCGTCCTTCGGCAAAACGCGAGGCAGAATCGGGCAGAGTTCCTCGGCTACCTCGTAATAAACGAACTTCGCGTCCGGTTTGCGGGACTTCGGCAGAATGTCTGCACTCGACCTCAACACGTCCAGGAAGCAGAGGCCGGCAAGGTCCCCTTTGACCTGCATCACCGCGCGCTCCGCGCCACCGGTGAATTGTGTTCGCTGTGAAGCCGACACGAGAACATCGTCAAGCGACATCACCTCTTCAATGTTGTATCGGGCATTCAGCTCCTGCCATGCCGATTGATACAAGTCTATCCAACTCGGCCATTCGGTGCCGACGGGAAACCCATAGGAGTCTGCTTCGGGAAAGGTGTCTACCAAGGTCCGCAGCACGGTGCCCGCGACGTTGACCAGCACGGGGTCGTCTGGGCGCACCGATGGTCCGGGGCTGACGGTCAGTTCACCGAGTTGCTGGACCGCCCGTGTTTCAGGGAGGACCCCGGCGAATTCCCTCGGAAAGTCTGTTAGCGAGCCAACGAAATTGGAGTCAATGCCGCGGCTGTGCGCGTACTCGATTAGCTCATGGCAGTGGCGTTCGCCCGCGGCGATGAGCGCGTCGCTTCCCGCATCCGGCAGTGGCAAGTCGGGATTCCAGAACTCGGTGGCTTCGCCGAAGAGTGCGCGCCCGGGCATGTCGCCGGTAATGGGGAAATGGGCGCCGTACCACAATGTTGCGGACGAGTTCTTGACACCCCTCACATTCAGTCCGAGAAAGGGTTGCGATGGACCGCTGCTGACACGAATGCGGTTGAACTTGAGCTTGGCGAGCTGGTCGATGAAGGGGCGATACTCTGCCATGCTCCAACCTTCCATCCCCATGGCGAAATCGCCCATGGTTTTCCACATGCGGATGCGAAATACCGGCTCGAAAGTCCTGTCGATTTGAGGGATGAGAGTCTCCTTCGGGGATTCGGGGAAGATGTCGCCACTCAGCAGGTAGCGAACGCCATACCGTTCGACCAATTCGTAGACGCCCCACAGCGTAGCCACGGGACTTCCACCGACGACCGCGAAGGACGGTTTGACTTTCCATTGGAAGGAG
>JADLCA010000055.1 GCA_020847495.1 Candidatus Hydrogenedentota bacterium
TCAAAGTGCAGCAAGAAACCCTCGAGACCGGGATTCAATTCTGTAAGTGGTTTCACGCGCCCTGCGTCGAACCAATCCGCAATTGCCTTGTGATGCTCGGGGATGCCGAGAAGCACGATCAGTTCTGAATCGTTCTGGCCGGTCTTTTGCGGGCCGGATTCGATTCGGATAGACACGCCACTCTGCTCCAGAATTCGCGAACGGAGCAGCTCAGCGACTCTGGCCTCAACAGGGGTAGCGCTTTCCCCCGTGCGGATGACCATGCTGTTAAATTCCGGCGGGGCTTCGCTGAATGAGAATGGGGTGAACGCTAGAAGGATCGCCAAGCAAGCCTGGATGCGCAGGTGCAGAGACTCCCCCCTTGCCGCCGCGGGCACGGCCGGGCACCGTGAATTCGTTCGCTTCGCCGCCATATTAGACGGAGGGGAGAGGCGCGGTAAAGCCTGGAGTCCAGGTCCGTTCCGATCTGACCAAGGGGACACGGGGGGAAAGAGATGCCAAAGGAGGAATTCCTCTCGCCACGACGCGGAGGCGCAAAGGAATACGGAAGAATGAAACTTGAGAGTACCGAATTCCCGGATACTGTCCGATCTCGGCGAAAAGTCCCGGCAGGGACGACAGATGATAGCCCAGCGATTCATCGCTGGGTCCGCGGGACCCCTAGACCTCCCCAGCCCCGGCAGGGGCGAAAGAGAACAAAAACCTTGAACGCCGTCTTGCGAGGATGCTCGCCTGCTCTGTCCTCCCTGACGGGACTCGTCTTGTGGGCGTCGTGCTACCCAGCGATAGATCGCTGGGCTATTGTCATTCGCCCTTACGGGCTGTAATCACCCGAGACGGAGACGTGGGTCAATACTCGCGTCTTTCGGTCACTTGGCGCGGTTGTGCGGCCGGTGAGTTGGGTGCTCTCAAGAATGGAATTGGATGTAGTAAAACTCTGCTCCCTGCTTTCCCCCTGCGCCTTGGCGGCTTTGCGAGAGGTGTGCTTCAAGTGAGAAAGGATTCGTGATTTCCTGAGTTCCAGATTCAATCAAGTCTGACGTATCTGGAACTCTGGAAGTCAGGGAAAGAAACCCCGGTCGAAGACCACGCACAAGAAGGCCAGGATTTGACCACGTAGTAATTGGGACCTCACACGAGATGCGGCGTGCAACCGCGTTGACCCCTGGAGAAGTCTTTCGCCATAATCCATAACAGCGCCGTTCATGCTGCGGTGTCGGGCGGCGCTCAGGGTATGCAATAACCGTCCCGGCCAAACCGGGAAGTAAGGAGAAGAATACGATGAGAAGCGCATTTGGGAAGAGGTTTATTTTGGGTCTGGGAACGGCCTTCGTGCTCACGGGCGCCGCGATGGCCGCCGCGCCCCAGGGCGAAGGCTGGGTTTCCTTGTTCAACGGAAAAGACTTGACGGGATGGAAGGTGCCCTCCGGGAATGAGGGACTCTGGGGCGTCGTGGACGGCGTCATTGACTGCACGCCACTCATGAATCTCCCTGTCAAGGGTGACAACAGCTTGTGGTACGAGAAGGACTTCGGTGATATCCAGCTCTATGTGGAGTGGCGCATCAAGGAGACGAAGGGCGAGTACCCCATGCCGATCGTGCTGCCGGATGGGACCGACAAGAAAGATGCCGAGGGCAAGGCGATCATCGAGAACCGGCCCAATGCGGATTCCGGCATCTATCTGCGCGGCACACCCAAGGCCCAGGTGAACATCTGGTGCTGGCCAATCGGTTCGGGCGAAGTATATGGCTATCGCACGGATGACAAGCAGCCGGCGGAGGTGCGCGCGGGTGTGACGCCGAAGAAGAACGCGGACAAGCCCGTTGGGGAGTGGAACACGTTTCTCATCACGATGAAGGGCGACCGGCTCACGGTCGAGTTGAACGGCGAGAAGGTCATCGAAAACGCCCAGTTGCCGGACGTTCCGGAGAAGGGACCCATCGCCTTGCAGCTCCATGGCGGATACGACGCGGCCAAAGACGAGTGGAACAGCGCGTCAAGCCTGGTTCAGTTCCGCGATGTGTATGTGAAGGAACTCAAATAGTCCGAGAAAAATTGGGGCTGGGGGCATCTCCTCACGAGGAGATGCCCCCAGCCCTTTTTGTGCTTTCGTCTTGTCCCTTGGATTGCCGTTACGGGCGTAGCAATACGCTCATCCGCCTTGCGCGGTCTGGTTGTTGACCTTATCGAACAGGCGCAAGACCGTCTCCGCGATCTTCCGATCCGCTTCGACTTCCAGGTAGCTCGAACGGGCGCGCCAAGTCTCGTAGCCGCCGAGGGCGTGCTGTTCCGCCGTCGGCAGGTAGCCGTTATAGCCGTTGGCGAGTTCGATGGTGAACGCGGGTTTCAGTGGCGACTTCTCCTTGAGGAGCAGGCCGATTTCCGCAAACACCTCGCACGGAATGGCCGCGATGCCCACATCGCCCACGCGGACAGTCTGCAGCAGGAGGGGCACCGTGTCCGGGTATTCGGCGATGAGCACGCTCTCGCGCGCATAGATCTCGGGCATGGTTTTCATCTCAGGGCCTTCGGCTTTCGCAATGATATCCTTGGCGCGCGCCAACTCCGCTTCGTCAGGTTTCCGGACGCCCAGCGAGATTTCCTCCTGCGCGGCCGCCAGAGATACCCAGTCCTGGAAGCGAACATCCTGATAGGCGCGGAAGACCTCGCCCGCGACCTTGTTCGCGACTCGCCGCATTTGTTCATACGGTTCACGGGGTTCTCCCTCAACGCGGAAATTGATGTTGTTGATGTTGCCGCTGGTGCCGTTGGACATGATCCCCACGAAGGGGAGGTCTTGCTGGTCCGCGCCCAGCAGTTCCTGGATGCGCTTCGCGAACATGCCGAAGTAGTCGGCGGACGCGTGGCCCGCTTCCTCACCACCTATGTAATGGAGTGAATAATTGGCAAGGAGTGCCAGCGGCTTGCCTTCCTTTGTCTCCACAGCAAGGAAGGAAACCTGTGGATCGGTGGGGCCGGATGGCTCCACAAGGTCCGCACTGGCGCGCGGAGGATTCATCTTCACAAGCTCGTCGTCATTGCCGAACGGGTCTGGACCGATCGTGCCGGGCTTCATCTTCCAGCGGCGGTTGAAGACCTCATCCGCCACCTGGCCGGAACCCCAGCCGATGCGCGCTGGTTGCAGGTTGTTGACGGCGCACTGGACGGCATCGGCGATGCGTACCGTCAGGAAA
>JADLCA010000056.1 GCA_020847495.1 Candidatus Hydrogenedentota bacterium
ATCCCTGTGGCACCCGGCCCGCGAGGCCGCGGGCCCTCCCGTTCGAGCCCTTCGGAACACTCACTCCAAGCCCGTCGTCTCATCCGGACACCTCGAAAAGCCTCGCCGCCCTCGCCCCCGCCATCTCTGGCAAACAGATCTCCCGCAATGAGCACCCGTCGCACTGCGGCTTCATCACGGCCGCCGGCACCTCGCCCGATCCAATCATGCGCCGCAGTTCCCAAATCGCCGCCTCCGTCGACGTGCGCAGCCCCTGCGTGAACTCCACCTCCCTCCGCCGCTTGCTGTCGGCGTGGAACACCGCCCCTCCCGGCACCGCCCCCCCAAACATCTCCTCTAGGCATAGGGCCTGCGCACAGAGCTGCGCGTCGTCGTTATCCCACCGCCGGCGCTTCCCCAGCTTAAACTCCACCGGGTACAGCGTCCCATCCGGCCGCTGCTCCACGATGTCGCACTTTCCGTTGAGCCCCAGCCGCGCCGAGCACACCGGCAGCGCCCGCAACAGCTTCGCCCCGCGCACCACCTCGTAACCCGCCAGGTCCGTGTGCTCGTGCACGATGTCCCCACGCACGGTGTGGACGTTCCCCGACCGCACCCCTTCGATGGCCTTCAGCGCCGCCCGCCGCGGGCAATACACGAAGTCGTTGAGGAGGCTCAGGGGAACCGGATCCATGAGTCAGTCGATGAAGAAGCCAATCTCAAAGGCGTTTTCCCATTTCGGGTTTGTAGAAGAGGCGGGAACGGGATAAGTTTTGCCCGTGAGCACGGTGGAAGAGATCAAGCGGGCGTGTGTGACCAAGCTGACGGTCGCGGAGCGGACCCAGTTGCTTGAATGGCTCCGCGAATTGGATGACGACTGGGACCACCGGATCGAGCGGGACGCCGCAAATGGAAAACTGGATCGCCTATTCGACGAGGCAGACCGTGATTTCGAATCGGGGCGCTGCAAGCCCCTATGAGGCATTACGCCTCGCCGAGATTTTGGAAGCACTACGCGGCCCTGCCCTCGCAGGTCCAGCAAAGCGCGGACAGGGCTTTTGTGCTGCTCAAGCAGAATCCTGCTCACCCGTCGCTCCGATTTGAACGCAAGGGTCGCGGATGGTCCGCCCGCGTCAGCCGAGGCTACCGCGCGCTCGCGAAGGAACGTCCCGAAGGTCTGGTCTGGTGCTGGATCGGTCCTCATGATCAGTACGAACGCATGATCCGCGAGCAGTGACTCCCGGCACTCGGCTCCTCGGTGCCCGCTAGGCTTTTCTCCCTCGGCCACACTGCCTCACCCACTCCTTAATTATCCCACGCACATCCTCCATCGGTACCCGCCTCCCCCGGTCCAACGAAGCCAAGCCCTCCTCCACCGCACGGCGGAAGGCAGCCGCGTATCCCGCGTCATCCCGCCCGTCCGACGGTCCAGGCGCACGCTCCTCCGCTCCATCGCCATGCTCGCCCGTTCCCGATCCCGTCATCACGCCCTCCGCAAAGCCTCCGGAAGAGTGACGAGTTCCCCGCCCACGCCCTCCGGTTGCCAGACGACCCGCCCGTCCTCCAGCAGGTGAACGATCACCCCGTGCGCCGAGCCCCGCAGCGTCTGCACCCGGCCCAACAGAAACGGAGCCTCCCGGTGAAACCGCCGAAGCAAATCTATGACTTCTTCGAGACTTGCTTCCCCGCCCCTTTGCCCTTCCCACTCCGCCTCGCACGTCGCTCCAGCTTCCGAGTTAACTCCGTGCTGTGCGCCACCTCGCGCGCACGCTCTTCGGTTGATGCCGACGACAGACTCCCAGTCCCAGTTTGCGAGAAAAGCGGCTCGGGCTTGAAACGGTGAACGCTCGCCTCCGCCGCCTCGGCGATGTCCTTCGCCTTCAGGTGCTTCAGCAGATCCACCCTCAGCTTCACGCATGCAATTTACCCCACCGAATGCCGGAAGGCAATCGCCCCATTGAACGGCGCGACGCGACGCAGGCGAGTTCGACCCAGGCGCAATTCAGAGGAATGCGGGGTGCGAAATGTCACAGCAATTCGAGCAATTCCACCCCGCTGGGTAGGTCGTTCTTCTTCACGCGGACCTCGTAGTCGCTAAAGCAACGAGCAACGTCCACGCTAGGCCTGCGGACGACACTGACTCGCTCAAACAACTTGTGCGCGGGGGCATTCCCGAGCGCCGTCGCGTGCTTGAATACCGCAAGTTTCTGCGGCGCCATGGTGCCGCGCGAGGCGGAGCGGTCGTGGTCGAACATCTGTGTCAGCGCCTGCCAGAAGAGCGCAAGATCTTCTTCGCTAAAGCCCGTCTCGTTCGCGAGATGCGCGCTGATGAAACCATGGCAGCGATAGAGGCCGTAGGGGATAAGGTTCTTTCGGCCCATCGTAGTGTCTTTGGCCAATTTCTCCTTCTCATTGGCGACGGCGACCCTTGTGATGCTCAAGTCTAGAGGAAGGATCGGCTCGATTGAACGAGAGAATGACAACTGAACAGGCCCGCGAACCTGACCCGCGTTGTATAGCTTGGTGGACATGACTGCGCCAAACGTCCGAACGTCAAAGTAGCGCTCGCAAACCCACTGACGGGCCTTCCTAACATCGGATGGCGGCTGGCGTTTGGCTTTTCCTTTCCCTTTGGCTGCGACTTCCGATTCATCGCCTGAGGGACCATCCTCCGCTGCGGCATCTTCGACGGCATTGAGCTTCAAGGCATCATACGCGGCTTTATGCACCGCTTCCAATACGCCGTGGTGCTGCACGTAGATTTGGTGCCTCTCGCTTCCCGCTTTCGCGAGTGCCACGAAATCTCTGACTTTCCGCTTCAGGCAGACATCGGAGACGAGACCGCGCATATCCTGCGGATCGATGCGGGGGGCGTTGGCGGCGTCCGGATCGCCGTTAGGGTTGCCGTCCTTGCAGTCAAAGAGATAAACGAAGTCGTAACGGTTGTTCATGGTCTTGGTCCTTTGGTTGATGGCTTCAGGGGGTGGATCTTAGGCTTGCGCAGCCGCCTCTTTGCGTTCGGCAGCACGGCGGCGGTATTCGGCCTTCTGGTGGTAGTAGCCCAAGGCAAAACGACCCTGGCCCTCAAGGTCGAGCGTGGCGGGGAATTGGTCGCCCAACGCACAGGTGATGGCCTCGAAGTCCTTGGCAACATTGCCAGCCACTCCGCCACCGGCTTTGGCTAAATGGAACTGGGCATTGCGGAACAGGCGCCCCATGACAAGTGCGGGTGTAGCGCTGGCGCTGGCGTAATAGCGCTCGACCACGCCGGCGTTGACGCCGCCGAGGGCGAGGTATTGGAGGCGGTCAAAGACGGCAAAAAGCCGACCGCACAAGTACCCGGAGTCGCGGGATTCCAAGTTGAGGCATTCAGTCATAGTTTCGTCTTTCGTTTGCGATTTCGAGTTC
>JADLCA010000057.1 GCA_020847495.1 Candidatus Hydrogenedentota bacterium
CCTCGGATACCGAACCCCCAATGAAGTCTTCCAGCAAGTACGTCTCCAACGCCTACTTGCACTTGGCTCTTGAATCCAGGGGTTGCGCCGAAGTGGTGCCAATGCCTATCGTGGTGACGTGTGGGCCGCCGCGCTCGTTTGGGTAAACGGCGCTCTCGCAGGTGTGGAAGATTGGGGAATCAACTATGCGTATCTTTCTTGGACTTCTTGCGTGCGTGTCCGCGGCCGTTTCACCGGCCTTGGCGCAGGGGCCGGCGATTCCGGTGGGAACGTCGCTGCAGCCGCTCATCGACAACTATCTTATCCAGGGTTTCAAGGGAAAGGCCCAGTTCGAACTGCATTCGCCCGTGCCGCGCGAGATCGTGCTGGTCACCAATGAGCCCTGGGAGGGCAACTCGTGCAACTACTTCACGGTGTTCCAGGACGGGCCGCTTTACCGCATGTACTACAAGGCGGACGAGCAGGTACTCAAAGACGAACCGCCCGCGCACCGTACCCTGGCGTGCTATGCCGAAAGCACGGATGGCGTGCACTGGACGAAACCGAAACTCGGCCTCTTTGAATACGAGGGTTCGAAGGACAACAACATCATCTGGGACGGCGAAGGCGCGCACGACTTCTCCCCCTTCATCGACAGTAACCCAGCCTGTCCGCCGGAAGCGCGCTACAAATCGGTGAGCCACGGCAAAGGCGGTTTGACGGCATTCCAATCGGCGGATGGCATCCACTGGGGCCCGCTTCAAGACGCGCCTATCATCACGGATGGCGCGTTCGACAGTGACAATGTAGCCTTCTGGGACACGCTCACCGGCGAGTACCGGGTATACTTCCGCGCATTTCGCGACGGGCTGCGGGACATCAAGACGGCGGTATCCAAGGACTTCGTGACGTGGTCCGAGGCCACGTGGCTCGAATATCCCGGCGCACCCAAGGAGCAGTTGTACACCAATGGCGTCCTTCCTTACTTCCGCGCACCGCAGATCTACCTGGGCTTTCCCACGCGCTACATCGATCGCGGATGGAGCGCCTCGTCGCTCGCATTGCCCGAACCTGAACACCGCACAAAGCGTTACGAGACGTCCGCCCGGGAAGGTTCGGCCCTCACCGACGGCCTGTTCATGACCAGCCGCGATGGCCGCACGTTCCATCGCTGGACGGAGACCTTCATCAAGCCCGGCCTGCGCACGGCCGGCAACTGGGTCTATGGCGACAACTACCAGTGCTGGGGCGTCGTGACGACCAAGGCGGTGATGGAGGAAGCGCCGGATGAATTGTCGGTGTATGCCACCGAAGGATATTGGACCGGCGATGATAGCCGGTTGCGGCGTTTCACGCTCCGCATGGACGGGTTCGTGTCGGTGCACGCGCCGATGACCGGCGGCGAGATCATGACGCGTCCCATCGTGTTTGAGGGCAGGAATCTCGCGTTGAACTTCTCGACTTCCGCGGCGGGGACCATCCGCATTGAAATCCTGGACGAAGCGGCCACGCCCATCGAAGGGTTTACGCTCGACGATGCGCCGGAGATCTTCGGCGATAATTTGAACCAGGTCGTGACGTGGAAAGATGGCAAGGACTTGTTGTCGCTCGCGGGCAAACCGATTCGCCTGCGTTTTGTGTTGAATGATGCGGACGTTTATGCATTTCAGTTTCAGCCGTGAGCCGTCAGGCTGGCGCGTGCTTTGACATGGACAAAGAAGGAGCGTGTTCGATGCGAAGAATGTCTTTAGTGTTTCTCATGGCAACGGTGGTCGCCTTTACAACTGCAGTCGCGCAGGAACCGGAGAAACTCGACCCCGCCAAGGCCGCCAAGGTGACGGATGGTATCCTGTGGTACAGCGTGCTCGATCTCGGTCTTGAAGGCAAAGGCTGGACAGATACGAAGCACCCCTTTGACCGGATGCCCGCGAAGGCGGAAGGCGTAGTCACGGATAACGTGTGGAATCTCTCGCACCACTCCGCGGGAATGTGCGCGCGATTCGTCACGGACGCACGCGTGATTCACGCGCGTTGGACGGTCCGCAACGACAATCTCGACATGCCGCATATGCCCGCGACCGGTGTGAGCGGACTAGACCTCTACGTGCGCGGCCCGGAAGGCTGGGGTTGGGTGGCACAGGGCCGTCCGAAGGAAAAGACCAACGAAGCAAAGCTGCTTGAGGGGATGCCCGAAGGCCCGCACGAGTACCTGGTCTATCTTCCCCTGTACAACGGCGTCGAGTCCGTGGAAATAGGCATTCCCAATGCCGCCTACATGGCGAAGGCGACGCCCCGCCCTGCGGAAAAGGCGAAGCCGGTGCTGGTCTATGGTACCTCGATCACCCATGGCGGCTGCGCGGCGCGTCCAGGCATGGCGTACCCGGCCATCCTCGGCCGCTGGTTGGATCGCCCTTTCATCAACCTCGGATTCTCGGGGAGTGGACGCATGGAACTGCCCATGGCGGACCTGCTGGGCGAGCTGGATTGCGCGGCGTACGTGCTTGACTGCCTGCCGAACCTGACTGCGGCCGAGGTCAGCGAACGCGTGGTGCCCTTCGTGAAACGCCTTCGCGAACTGCGCCCCGAAACGCCCATCCTTTTCGTGGAGAACATTCAGTATCAGGCTGGCTGGTTCCTGGAGGGATCGAAGAAGTCGTATGAGGAAAAGAACGCCGCGTTGACCGAGGCCTTCACCAGTCTTCAGAAGGATGGCCTCCAAAACCTCCACTATCTCTCCTGCTCCGAACTGCTGGGACACGACCACGAGGCAACCGTGGACGGCACCCATCCCACGGACCTGGGTTTCTATCGCATGGCGGAAGC
>JADLCA010000058.1 GCA_020847495.1 Candidatus Hydrogenedentota bacterium
CCAGAAGGTTTGCGAAACGTCTTCAATCAATAGGGCGATGTCACACGGTTCACGGACAGGGGTTCGCGGCTTGCTGAATGCCAACATATCTTCCACGAAGTTCGCGATGCGCTTGGTGCTGCGTTTGAAGATAGGCCAGCTGCGCTCAAGGAACTCCGTGTTATTCCGGCTGAAACCCTGGTCGATCAGGTCCACGCTGCCACTCATGCCGGTAATGATGTTCTTCGTGTAGTGGGCGAGACCTGCCACCGCCTGTCCCAGGGCCGCCAAGCGCTCTGCGCGCAGGTTTTCTTCAATCAGGCGCGCATTGGCGATCGACGTGGCGACCAGGCCCGCAAAGATCTCCATGACGTGCAGGTCGGCCTCGGTGAAACAGCCTCCGCCGACCTTATTCACCACCTCGACCACACCGATGAGATTGTCCTTGTCCACGAGAGGAACCGCGAGCAGCGAGCGCGTCTCAAAATGGCTGGTTTCATCTGCGGAGTGATAGAAACGAGGGTCTTCCTTCGCGTTCTGGACGTTGATGGATTGGCGCGTTTGCGCCGCGACCCCCGCGATTCCCTCGCCCAAGCGGAGGCGGATCTCGCGCTTCAACGCTTCCTGGTCGCCCGATTCCCCCAAAGCGACCTCGAAGTACAACTCCTCGGTAGAGGCGTCAAACAGCATCAGGGAGCACGCTTCCGCGCAGGCCACCTGCTTGCTTTCTTCCATGATCCGTGCGAGAAGTGTGTCGAGGTCCGTGATGAGGGCCACAAAGCGATGTACGCGATACAAAACATCGACGATCCGCCGGAGTTCTTCCGGAGAAACGCCGTCCAGCCATGTCGCGTTCTGAGGTGATTCGGAGGTCACGTTAGTTGCGCGTCCGCCCGTTCAAGTAGGCCTCCAGATTCGACAACCAATCGGAGATTACGATTCATCAAACCGGCCACACGAGGTCTGGTAATCGACCATGTCGCGACCCACGCATAGCTCAAATAGGCCCACACCCCTGGCGGATAGTCGCGGGAAGGTCCAGACCACCCGGGCTTGCTGCCATTCTGAGCATTGACTTACAATTTCGAGGACTTGAAGCACCACCGCCATGGCATGTCATCTTGTCCGAGCGGCATTTTGACAACTCAGACCGGCAATCTCAAGTCAGTTCGGCCAATGGTTACATAATAGGTATTTACTATTATGTGTTTTCCATTCAACAGAATCCTGCGTGCGGGCACGCCCCGAGTTGAATCCCCCTGGAGCAAGAATGCCCGTATCAGGAATCAACGGGCATGAGTACCGAACATCTCGTTCCCTTGCCGACGGCGCTTGTGACTTCAATGAGCCCGCCGTGGGCATTCACCACGGCTTTGGCTAAACCGAGACCGAGACCGGTACCCGGTTTTGACAACCTGTTGCTTCCTCGGAAAAAACGGTCAAAGATGTGCGGCACATCCTCTGGAACTATACCAATTCCCGTATCGTCCACGGTGATAAGGACGTGATTGGGTAAACGGTTAACGGAAACCTCAATGGCGCCCCCGCGCGGCGTGTACTTCATCGCGTTGTCGAGAAGGTTGACCAGGACTTGGCCCAACATTCGTCCGTCTCCCCGGATCATTACCGTACTTTCAGCACAGACCTTCAGTTGAATCCCCGAATCCTCGGCGGCCGGCTGGAAGAGTTCGCAGGTTCCTCGCACAAGATCTGCGATGTCCACGGGCTCGAACGCGATTCTGGCTACACCGCCCTCCAGTTCGGAGATGTCCAGCATGGTGTTCATCAAGGCGAGAAGGCCGTCGCATTCTTCGATAATACTGCCTGTGAGTTCCCGGTAATCCTCGAGAGATTTACTGGACATAAGAGTCACTTCCGCATTGCCGCGAATTCTGGTGATGGGGCTTCGCAGCTCGTGCGCAACGTTTTCGCTGATTTGCCGGATTTCCACGACGAGAACGGCAATGCGATCAAGCATTTTGTTGAAAGTATCCGCCAGGTGCCTTATCTCGTAGCCATGCCCGTAGAGATGCACACGGCTGTCGAGTTCGCCGGCGGCTATCTGCGCGGCCGTATGGGTTACCGCCTCCACCCCGGACATGGCGCGTTTGGCCACAAACCACGCCCCGAGCGTGCACAACCCCAACATGACTGCGAGGACATTCATGAACTGGGACCGAAAGCGCGCGAGTAGCGCGGCATTCTCTCTCAGCGTGTACCCCATACTGACGTAAACCCCCGAAGCAACCAATGCGCGAATGCAGCGGACTTCACTGCCGTCTCGCGCCACACGAACTGTCTTGAGGATAGGGCCGTCACTCGGGGTTTCATGTGTCAATCCAGGCGCAAATGGCGCGCGGCCCCAGTACGACAGGTCCGAGGAAGCGAGGTCTTTTCCATTGCCGTCGAAGACGCGCATGAAGACCTCGTCCTTGCCACTGGCCTCCTGTTCAAATGCGACCTCCTTCCTGAGCGCTTCGATGCCGCCCGCGAGATAGATGTCCGTGAATTCCTTTGACTCCGTTCGCAAGGAATCGTCGACGCGGTCTTCGAGAGCGGTAGCAAGGCTTCGATACAGGTAAGAGAAGCTCAGAAGCGTGGCAATTGCAAAGATGCCCGCTGATATTAGCGCGAGCCGGAGTTTGAAACTGTCCCAGAGTCTATATCCGGGTTTTAATGGCATACCCAACTCCGCGAATGGTCTGGATAAGAGGTGCCGGGAATCCTTTGTCAATCTTGTCCCGCAATCGGCTGATGCGTGCTTCGACGACATTGGTCTGGGGGTCGAAGCTATACCCCCAAACGTGCTCCATTATCATGGTCTTGGAAACGGCGCGCTCGGGATTTCGCATGAGGTACTCCAGAAGGGAGAACTCGCGCGGCTGCAAGTCAATCCGCTTACCTCCCCGCCAAACCTCACGTTTCAAGACATCCATAGTCAGGTCGTCTATCTGAAGGAAAGTCGCCTCAGTCGTCCCCTTGGCCCTTCTCAGGAGTGCCTGGATGCGTGCCAGGAGTTCCGAGAAGGCGAAGGGCTTGACCAGGTAGTCATCGCCGCCGGTCCGCAGCCCCTTGACGCGGTCATCCACTGAGCGTCGCGCGCTGAGAATCAGGACGGGGGTGTTTACAAATAAGACACTCGTCTGGCGTCTTGCCCAGTGAGGTCGCGCAATCGCACGGGTACAGTTCAACGAGATTGCGACACGTTGTTCAAGTAAGCCTCCAGACTCGGCAAGGCGTGGTAAATGACATCACCGACAACCTGCAAACTATCCGGGCTGACCTTTTCCAAGGTGTCGTTGGGCGTATGCCATGTGTTCTTGTGATCCAGCATGGACCCGCCGAACTGAAAGTCGATGAGGTTGAGCGCGGGCACTCCGGCCAGCCGGAACGGCAGATGGTCGTCCTGGATAGCGGCTGATTCATTCAGAAAATGACCACTCAGCCCCAGTTCAGCGGCCGTGGTCCACACTCCGTTGATGAGCCAGCCCGGCGCGCCTTGGTCACGCAGAATCCCCAGATAGCGGTCTCCAATCATGTCCACGTTGATCATGAACGCCACCTTCGGCAGGATTTCGCGGTTGCGCAGCAAGCGCACCATCTCCCGGCTCCCGTACAGGCTGTCGCTCTCCGACCATTCCTTCAAGGCTTCTTCGCCGTCAAACCACACCAGCCAGATGCTCCGGCCGTCCCGTTTCGGGCCGAGTGTGCGCGCCATCTCGATCATCCAGGCGGTCGTTGAACCGGCGTCATTGGCTCCCACAAAGCGGAAGTCCGGAAAGTACTTCGTGTCGTAGTGGTTTCCAAGCAGAATGATGCCGTCTTGGTCGCCCTTGACGATCCCCACGACGTTGACCATGGTCTTTCTGCCAACCGGGGTGTCTGCCTCGAAAGGATACTCACGCACTTCCAAGCCTGCTTTCTCAAGCTCCTCATGGATGATGCGCCGGGTGTTTTCCGCCTCTTTGGAACCCGGGGGTCTCGGGCCAATATCCACGATGCGCCGCAGGTCTTCAAAGGCCCGTTGGCCTTGAAAGGGGGAGTGTGACTGTGCGCCTTTGACTACCGTGGAAGCGTCGCGGTACGCCACCTTGCGAAAGCCCGAACTGAACAGCATCAGAAGAACGAACGCACCCACCCCGACCGCGACAATGAGCTTGAGGGCCGTTCTGCCGTGGGGTCTCGCGGCCGGTCCGCCCCGGCCGGCCTCCGCGCTTGGACGTTTTTGTCTATTCTTCATTTGATTCCCCCGGCGGAAAGCGGCCAACATTCTTGCGGTCCCCGGCGGATTAGCGCGACGCCACGCCCGCCACCCTGGCAGCACAGTGCCGCACAAAGCCTTCCAGAAGCCAGCTCGAACCGTCCTGGGTGCGTTCCGGGTGCCATTGTACGCCGATGACAAAGTCGCGAAGCGGATCCTCAATGGCCTCAATGATGCCGTCCGGACTGATCGCCGCCAAGCGGTACCCCTGCGGCGCCGAGCGTATTGCCTGGTGGTGAGATGACGTGATACTGACCAGCGGCCCCGGCGCCAAGGCGCGCAAGTGAGTTCCCTCGACCAACTCTACGTCGTGCCGGTACATTCTGGTCTCGTCGCCGTGTACACCGGAACCCGGGCACTGGTCCGGAATATCCTGTATCATCGAGCCTCCTGCATAGACGTTCATCGCCTGCATGCCGAGGCAGATGCCAAGTACCGGCTTGTCCAGGTTCAGGGCAGTCTGAAGCCAGAGGCACTCGCTCTCCCATCGCTCCATTGGAAGGGGTTCTGAAGCCGGGTGTTGTTCCTCGCCGAGGACCGAGGCCGGGATGTCATTATTCCCACCCGAGAGGATAAGCCCGTCCAGACGCCGGAGGGTTGATTCCGCGGTTTCTGGAAGGGCGAGGGGAAGAATCACGGCCGCTCCGCCGGCATCGCTGACACCCTTCGTGTAACTTGTCAAGAGAATATTCGAGTTCCATGGACGCCCAAACAACGTCCCGGGGACGAATTCACTGGTTATGCCTATCAAGGGTTTCATTCGAAACGCATTCTCCTTCTTGAGGACTGACTGCGGGAACCGCTTGCACTCGAGTTTTTCCGGCGTGTGCTCGCGACGGCAGCGCTCCGCGGCGTATGGGCGGAATTGTCAGCTTGGGGATTTGTAAGATACTGATGCGTAATGCTTTAAAGCCGAGAACCTCCGGGCGTCCACCCATCTGGCGCCTTGCATCAAGGCGTGAGTATACCATGTGGTGAGTACGCTGATCGAGGCGGCCCCTTCTCAGCAGAGCTATGTGCCATCGGGTGAAACCCTTACCGCACCCGCTGAGTCTAACCTTGTGAGTTGGTGTGTCCGCCCTGGCGGCGGTTCGGTCTATGGATGAAAGCCCGGGGATTCTCCAGACGGGGGTTCCCCGGAGGGAACTGGAAGCGAAAAGGGGTTCCTGCGATGTGTTTGGGAGGCTCTATGCAGAAGGCAGTGAAGGTTCTGGCTTTGGTGGTGGCCGCCGTGCTTACGACGGGGTGTCCCGATACCGGCGCCACCAAGAAAGAGGCGCAAGCCAAGCCTGTGGAGAAGCGCACGACCATTCCTGTCGAAGCGCAGTTGGCGCAGCGGGGCGAGATTTCTGAGTTCTTCGAAACCACCACCCGTATCGAAGCAGAGCGCAAAGTCACGGTCACGTCCGAGGGCATGGGCAAATGCACCAGCGTTCACGTGAACGAAGGTGACAGAGTTCAGGCCGGCGACGTGCTCGCCGAGTTGGACAAGGAGGAGCTGAATGCCCAGCTCCGTTCCGCCAACGCCCAGCTCCAGAAACTCAAGAGCGACTATGACCGCTCCAAGCAACTCTACGAAGAAGGTCTTGCCGCCAAGGCCGAATACGACAATGCCCGGTACGCGTATGAGCAGCAGCTTGCCAGTGTCAACCAACAGCAAGTACAGCTGAACAACATGACGATCCGCGCCCCCATCGGCGGCATCATCACCACCAAGCACATCCAGATGGGCGATCTGGTCTCCTCCGGGGCGCCCGCGTTCGATGTGGTCGACCCCTCCTCCTATATTCTGACCATCAACCCACCCGAGAAACTGCTTCCGAGGGTCAAGAAGGGCCAGGTGGCGTTGGTCACTGTGGATGCGGCGGAAGGCGACGAATTCGACGCGAAGGTCCGGCGGATTAATCCCGCCGTGGACCCGGCGACGGGCACGGTGAAAGTCACGTTGGATTTCCAGAAGGAGGCCCTGGAAGAACTCCGCGAGGCCGCGTTCGCGCGGGTCCGCCTTGTGATGGACACGCACGAGAATGCCCTTCTCGTTCCCAAAGACGCGATTGTCGAGGAGAATACGAGAAAGTACCTGTTTGTTGTTCAGCCCGAAGCTCCGGAGGCCGGCACGGAGACGCAGCCTTCCCCCACCCAGAAGGATGATTCTTCCGGGACCATTCTGGTGGCCAACCGTGTCGAGGTGGAAACCGGTTTGGAAGACAGCCAGCACGTCGAAGTTTTGAACGGGATTGATGAGACGTCTCCCATCGTGACCGTAGGGCAGCAGACGCTGAAACCCGGTTCTGAGGTCAAGCTGACCACAGCCGATCAGGAACTCATGGCCAAAGCGGGGATGACGGCCGAAGAGGCGCTGAAAGCCGCGGAAGAAGAGCGCGCGCGAGGCGCCAAAAACGTGGACCCGCGCACGCAGGGCCTATAAGCGGACGTAGCCCTTGCGTACACACGTGTTGCTAACCACTGGTGTTGACCTACTGCGAGAAGTGAGTTCACATGTCTGATCCCCTGCCTGAGCGCGAGAAACTCCCCCATAGTCTGCCGATTCGCCGGCCGGTAACCATGGCCATGGCCTTCCTGACCTTGGTAGTGTTCGGGTGGAAGTCTTATCAGGAATTGCCCATCAACCTGATGCCGGACATTTCCTACCCCACGTTGACCGTGCGCACCGAGTACGAGGGAGCTGCCCCCGAAGACGTTGAAAAGCTGGTGACGCGGCCGCTTGAAGAGCAGCTCAGCATCGTCAGCGGACTCGTCGAATTGAATAGCACGTCATCGGCCGGTCTGTCCGAGATTGTGATGGAATTCACCTGGGGCACGGACATGAATCTCGCGCAGCAGGACGTGCGCGACCGCCTCGACCTCTTCGATCCTCCCGAGGAGGTGACCGAGAAGCCCGTTATCCTTCGGTACGACCCCACACTTGACCCCGTCATGCGTGTCGCCATCACCGGCGAAGATCTATCGCACATCACCGACGAAACGGTTCGTGAGCAGCGCACACGCGATCAATTGACGGCCATCCGTGAAGCGGCCGAGCGGTACATGAAGAGCGACCTCGAGGCGGAGATGGGCATCGCCCAGGTTCTCGTGAAGGGTGGCCGCGAACTCGAAGTGGAGGTCGAGGTCGATGCCGACAAGCTGAAGAACCTGGGGATGTCGGTCGAAACGGTCGTGCAAGCCCTCGCCCAGCAGAACATCAACCTGTCCGGCGGTGTCCTGCGCGAAGGGAAGACAGAATACCTTGTCCGCACTGTGAACGAATGGGAGGACGTGCGCGAGATTCCCCACGCCGTGATTGGGAGCGTCAACGGCCAGCCGTTGCGCCTTTCCGACGTGGCAGACGTGGAGACAACGGAGAAAGAACGCGAGTCCATCGTGCGCATGAACGGCAGCGAAGCCGTTGAGCTTCAGATCTTCAAGTGGGGCGATGCGAACACGGTGCGAACCTGCAATACGGTGAAGGACCTGCTCGGTTTCGACCGCGAGAAGAGCAGTCTCGAGAAGTTGCAGGCGTACATGTCTCAGATGTCGCAGCCCCCCCCTGATGCTTCGATGCCATCCATTGTCGCGATGCAGCAACTGGCCAAGGAGATGCAGAAGGGACTCACCCTTCGCAACAAACTGCCTGAGTACTCCCAGTTTTTCATCATCAGCGACCAGTCGCGATTCATCTCCTCCGCCATCAAGGAAGTGCAAGGTAGCGCGATCAATGGCGGTATTCTCGCCATCATCGTCTTGTACTTCTTCCTGAGGGAACTGAAGCCAACCGTCATCATGGGCGTGTCGATTCCCATTTCCATCATTGCGACCTTCATTCCCATGTTCATGCAGGACCTTACTCTGAATATCATGTCCCTGGGCGGCTTGGCCATGGGCACGGGAATGCTCGTGGACAACTCGATCGTGGTGATGGAGAGCATCTTCCGGTGCCGTGAGGAAGGCGATGACACGATTGACGCCGCGAACCGGGGACTCCATGAAGTTTACGGCGCGCTGATGTCCTCGACCCTGACCTCCGTGGCAGTGTTCTTGCCGCTGGCCTTCGTCCAAGGCGTGGCGGGCCAGCTCTTCCGGGACCACGCGTTGACGGTCACCTACTCCCTGCTGGCTTCTCTCATTGTGGCGCTCTATCTGGTGCCCATGATCGCGTCCCGCGCCCGGCTTGCTCTGATCGCCAAAGAGGACGTGGTCTGGTTGCTACGCGCGTATCGTGGGGCCCGCAAAGAGCAGGGCAAGGGCCGGCTTGAAGCGGCCTTGCTGATTCTACCGAACTCGGCGTTGGCGTCGGCCCAGTGGACCCTCGACCAGGCCACTGTTACGTTTACGCCGCTGTTCAGGATGTTGAAAGCCCCGTTCGACTCTTCGGCGCCGCTGACACTAGGCCGTATTATGCGGATGTTCCTTGTCGTGTTCACGGGGATAATTCCCATCTTATTGGTGTGCCTGCTTTTCAGCATTCAGTGCTTCATTCAAGTTCTCCTCCAGGTATTGATCACCGTTCTCTTCTTTGTGACGGTGGTGCTCGTCGGAGTTTTCGGCCTTGCAGCGGGCCTGCTGTATATCGTGTTGTGGGTGCCCCTGTGGATATTCGACACCTGCTTCAATCTCTTCCGGGACCACTATTCCGCGATGCTCCGGTACTCGCTGCGCTGGAGTCCCGCGATACTCGCCATCGTACTCGCGCTGGCAATTCACAGCGCCACCATCGTCCCCACGCTGGGACGCGAACTGGTTCCCGCGATGAATCAAGGAGAGTTCGGCATCCGGCTGGAGGAACCGCCCGGCACACGCCTCGAGGAAACCGCCCGGCGCTCGGAGGCGATCGAACGACTGGCGATGCAGATCCCCGAGGTTGGGACCGTCGCCGTGGAAGTCGGCCAGGAAGGCGATGACACGGGCGCGGAGCGTGGCGAGAACATCGCTGAATTCTCTGTATCCCTGAAAGATCCCAAAAAGAACGTGGTGCGCCAGGACGAGATCATGAACGCGTTGCGTGAGCAGATCCAGGGGGTCAGCTCCGGAGAAGTCAATTTCACCTTGCCGTCGTTGTTCAGCTTCAAGACGGCCATCGAGTTGCAGATCCGCGGCGAGCAGTACGATGAGCTGGAGAAGGTCGGCAAGCAGGCGGTGGATGCCATCCGCGGCGTAGCGGGCGTGAAGGATCCGGAACTCAGCATGAAAGAAGGGTCCCCCGAGATCATCATTGAGTTGGACCGCGACCTCCTTGCCGCCAAGGGAATTGCGCCTGAAGCCGTGGCCCAGCGCTTGCGCACCGAAGTCCAGGGTGACAAACCGACCGAGCTGAACCGTCTCGGCGAAAAGATCGACATCCGCGTTCGCGCGGACAAAACGATGTTGAGCAGCGTGAACGATCTGCGCAAGTTATCCGTCACGGATGGGTATCCGCCCATTCCCCTCGAGTCCGTTGCGCGCATCAGTGTCCAGGAGGGGCCCAACGAGATTCGCCGCATCGACCAGCGCCAAGTCGCTCTTGTGACGGCCAATGTGACGGGCCGGGACTTGGGCGCCGTCATGGACGACGTGCTTGCCGCAGTGCGGGCCATCGAGATGCCCAGGGGCTATGAGATTACTCCGGGTGGGCAGGACCGTGAACTGCGCACTGCGTACACGAGCCTCCAATTCGCGCTCATCCTGGCGGTCTTTCTCGTTTATGTTGTCATGGCGTGCCAATTCGAGTCGATCCTGCATCCCGCCCTCGTCATGACTACCGTTCCCATGGCGTTGATCGGGGTCATTTACACCCTCTCTTGGATGTCGGTTAGCATTAGCATCCTCGTGTACATCGGCGTCATCTGCCTGGCGGGAATTGTCGTGAACAACGCGATCGTGCTCGTGGATTACATCAACCAGCTCATCGACCGCGGAATGAAGAAGGCAGACGCTGTCGTGGAAGCGGGGCGTGTGCGTTTGCGGCCCATCTTGATGACTACCCTGACCACTGTCCTCGGCCTGTGGCCCATGGCCGTTGCGACCGGCGAAGGCGATGAAATCCGCCGTCCAATGGCCATCACCATCATGGCCGGTTTGGCCTCGTCGACCATCCTGACCCTCGTGATCATTCCGATGGTCTACTACCTCTTTGGAGGCCGCGAAAAGTCGTGAAGCGTTCGCTGCCCGGAATTGCCCTGAGCCGCCCTATCACGGTCACCATGCTGGTCATCACGGTGATTGGACTTGGCGTGATTGCGCGGTATCGGATTCCGTTGGAGTTTCTGCCTCCAATGGACCTTCCCTTCATCTTCTGCCAAATACCGTACATCGGCGCGACGCCGGAGCAGGTTGAGAAGGAGGTAGCCGTCCCGGCGGAAGGCGAGTTCCGCACCTTGTCCAGTCTCAAGCGCATCCAGACAACCTCCAATATGAATGGCTGCATGGTGCGCCTGTTCTTCGACATGGGGACGGACATGTCGCTCGCAACGGCGGAGGTGCGCGACCGGATCGAGCGCCTCAAGCTCGACCTCCCCGCGGAGATTGACCAGATTGCGCTGCGCAAGTTCAGTGCGGATTCGATGCCGATCATGGCCATGGCGCTTTACAGCCCCGGGGATGACGAAGACCTGACCTATCTCGTGCGGACCGTCCTTCAACCCCGCCTGCTGCGCCTGGACGGGGTCGCCGACGTAACGGTTTTCGGAAAGCCCGAGCGCGAGGTGCTCATCGAGTTCGACCAGGCGGAATTGCGCAGCCGTGGACTCAGCCTATTTCAAGTTGTATCGGCGCTCAGGCAGACCAGCATCAACGTCACTATCGGCGATATGGTGGATGGCAATACCCGCTATTACGTCCGCGCCCAGGATGAATTCACGGCCCCTGAAGACTTGGGCCAATTGGTTGTCGGACCGAACGCCTTGCGCCTGCGTGATGTCGCGCACGTGGGCTATCGCACCCGTGAGGTCGAGTCCGGGTACGCGATTGATGGCCAGTCCGGCACCTTCCTGATGGTGCGCAAAGAGGCCGAGGCCAACACGATCGCCGCGTGCAAGGCGGTGCGCGAGGAGCTGGCTCATCTCGATAGCGACCCCCAGTTCGCGAATGTCCGCCATTTCATGTTCTTTGACCAGTCAGACATGATCCTCTCCGCGCTGGAGGGTCTGGTGGCAGCTGGCAAGGGTGGGGGTGGGCTTGCGGTTGCCGTGCTCTTCCTCTTCTTGTGCCGCATTCGCTCGACGCTGATCGTGGCATTGTCGATCCCTGCGTCGGTCGTTGTCGCGCTGGTATACATGTTCTTCACGGGGATCAGCCTGAACGTCGTGACGATGATCTCCCTCATCATTGCGTTGGGCATGTTGGTCGATAACTCCATTGTCGTCATCGAGAATATTACCCGGTACCACCAGATGGGCTATTCGCCCAAGGAAAGCGCGCTGCGCGGCGCGGCCGAGATGTCCATGGCGATCACGGCGTCCACGCTGACGACCTGCGTGGTCTTTATCCCTATCGCCTACCTCGGCGCCGGAGAAATGTCCACCTACATGAAGGCATTCGCCGTGCCCATCACAGTGTCGCTCGGCGCGAGCCTCATCATTGCCTTGACGGTTATCCCGCTTGCCGCGAGCAGGATGAAGCCGCGGCATGAACTCATCTTCTCGAGAGTATTCCGGCGCCCGGCAATGGCGCAGGAAACCGGTCTTGCGGATGCGTCTGGCCTGTTTTCCTGGTTGCGATCTCCCCGCCTCGTCCATCCGATACACGCAATCATCAAGTCCTATGTTTGGTTTCTGCGGCTCGTGGTGCGCTGGCGCCTCGCAACGGTTCTGGTCATCCTGGTGGTGCTGCTCATTACCTATCTGATTCCCTTCTCACACCTCCAGCAACAAGGCATGCCGACAGTTGACACGCGCCGCGTCTCCATCGAGGTTGTGCTCGACCAGGGTTTCACCTTGGCCCAGTCGAAGGCTACGTTCGAGAGCATCGAGAGTATCATTGACGAGCAGCGCGAGGAACTGGGCATCAAGAACACCTTCATCCGCTACGATACGACCGGTGGAGAGGTCGATGTCTATCTGTACACCGATGAGGAACTCGAACCCGGTCAAGTCCTCCCCTATCCCACAGACAAGGTAATGGATATCCTGTGGCAGCGGCTTCCTTCACGCGTGCCC
>JADLCA010000059.1 GCA_020847495.1 Candidatus Hydrogenedentota bacterium
ACCGGGCCCGCCAAGCGCTGCGTGGAGAGTTGGAAGAGCGCCTCGAAGAGTCCCTATCCCGGCTCGGACCGCGCAAGGGGTTTTCCGCTGGTATCATCGCGCTGTTGCCGTCCGTGCCTTTGGGAGCGGAGATCGGTGGAGCCACCCTTGCTGCAAAGGGATTTGGCGCGATGGCAAAGCTCGTGCCCTTTTCACTCTTTCCCCTTCTCATCATGCCGCTCTTCCAAGGGGCGTTCGCGGCAGCTTTTTTCGGCTGGTTGGGCCATCTGGAAGCCAAGAACCTTGTCCCCAGTGAATCGAAGCAGTTCCGAAAGAAGATCATACGCAGCAATGTGCTGGCAATTGTCTTTGTCACCGTCTTCGCGCTACTTACTGCCTTTGCAATCAGCACGCACTTCGGGTATCGCAGCGTATACTACTTGGTCGTGGCGATATGCATTTGGGGCACTTATCGCACCGCCCGCATGCTTCGCTTCAACCGCTCGCCCTTCGTGTGGGGTCAATTGCTCGCAATCCTGACCTTCCTCGCGACGTCCTTCGCCATTGGTTTCTTTCACGCGCCACCCTGGGTGTTCATTGCCGCCTTGCTGCCCTTGAACGTGGTGTTGTATCAAACGAACAAGTCACGCCCCATCCGGCACGACTACAATCTCTTCCTTCGTCAGGTGCACGGCCTGATGGGAACGCCGACCGGCGTTTCTATCACCCCCGTCAACAGGGAAGCGATGTTGGCCTTTGTCCGTTTTCTGGGCGAGCGGTTCTTGATCCAGGACTTCCGCTTCACCAGGGACGGGCTCGTCCTGCGCGTGCCGCCCGTGAAGGCCGGCTTCACACAGTTCTTCCGCTACATCACGGCGAACTCGTCCATCACGATCAACTACGACGGCTCCTGCACGGCCACTCTCGGGTTGAAGGACTACCATGACCTGCGCGCCATGTCACCTCATCCTGTCCCTGACAAGATAGACTTGGAGAACTCCGTTTGCGCGAATGTATCCGCCGCGATTCAACTCCACGCAGATGGCCGTCGCGAGGAGGCCGCATCGCTCCTGCAGGCTGAAGCGGACAGCGATGTCTTCCTCACTCCCGTGGGAGCCTCGAAAGAGCACCGCGCTCGTGGAATCATAGCGATTGTGGCGGCTATCTTTCTGGTGCCCCTCGCTATTCTGATGCCAGGGGGTGAATGGATGCCGCGTCCGGTTTCCCGCGACATGGCCAACGCGGCCATCGCGGAGTGGTGCGCCGGCGATCGGGCAAATTCCCAACTCCTTCCCCTCTTGCATGCCGCGAGAGTCCCTTCGCTTTCATTTGTTGATCCTCAGGTTCGTCCCGCATACAAGGCGGCATTCACCAAGTTGCTGACTGACATGTACCCGGGGGACGCGAGAAGCAGGCTCTACATCGCGCTGCGCGATCCACGGGGTCTGTACCACGTACTCAATGCTGAGATACTCACCCAGGAGGAACTCGCCGGGCTTGGGTTCACGTCAGCGGGCATGAGGGCCGTGCTTGGAGAAGACAAGAATGCCGATTTTCAGCAGTGGCTCGAGTGGGACACCGGCACGATGCAGAACAATTCCGGCACATACCGGCTCACGTATATTGAGAGAACAGCACAGCGGCTGGCTGTGCTCAAGGAGTTGGGATGTCTCGATGCCATCAATTCAGAGCCCATCGTGCGGTACATCTCCGCGGCCCAGGTCAGTTCAACTTGGGTGAACCCGCCGGGCTACGAGCCCATTGATATTGAAGATGCCCATGGCTTGTTTCACTTCGGAATCTGTGACCTGAAGAACACCTACGGGGCACTGTTGGCGCTGGACCTGTTTGGTCAGGGAGACTTTGACCAGATTGCTTGTATCAAAGGCATTATGAGGCACTACGCAGGTGATGGGGTGTTCCGATCAGATTGGCGGGAGAGCGGTGTCCGCGTTTATGGAAGCGATGACGACAGGATCTACGCGTTGGAAAGCCTCGCTTTGCTCAGAGGCCTAGGTTTTCTCTATGACGTGAAGCGCTTGCACTTCAAACCCAAGACGACGTCCACCAAAGTCAATGGTGTCACCAAGCACGGCATCGTAACCCCGGACGCGGTCACCGCCTGGGCCTATGAAGATCGGCTGAGGATGATCATCGCCACCTATCAGCTTTCTCAGGAATGAGTATGGATTGGGATGTCAACAGAAGAGCACAGCCGAGGGCGGCTATGCCACACGCGGTTGCCTTGCCTGGAAGTCTTCCTTCTTTCGTCTGGTCGTTGGTTTGCTTAATGCGCTTTGAGATTCGGATCGCCAGCAATGGGGAGATAGACGTGTGGGGCAGGCGCCATCGCCTGTCTCTTCGACTTCACTGAATTCAGCTTCTCGCTACAAGCCACTCCGTGATCACGCTCAGGTACTCTTCCTTCCCGTAGTCATTGAACAACTCGTGGTAGCCGCCATCGAAGAGTCGCAGCGTCTTGTCCGCGGAGGCAGCGCGCGTGTGCAACACGCGGCTCCCTTCGGGGTCTGTCAGGCGATCGGCGGTGCCATGCAGCACCAACAGTGGCACGGAGATCCGTTCCATGCAGCCATCGAGCCGGGTCATGGCCTTCATCATCTCGAGCCCTGAACGCGCGTTCATACGTCCGATGTACCGGAGCGAATCCGCGCGCATTCTCTCCAGATAGGCAGGATCGCGCGACAGCGTTCCCAAGTCCACGGGCTGTACAGGCAGGTAGGGAAACAGCCTTCCCAGCACACCCGCCAGCGCAAGCAGCAGGGGAGAGACGTGATCCGGAATTCTGAGCAAGCCACTACTGAGGATTAGTCCACGGAGTTCCATCTGGTCTTCCGCGGCTAGCAACGCGGCGATCAGCGCGCCCATGCTGTGTCCGAAAAGCACAAACGGCGTTGCCGCGCTCCGTTCTCTCACGCGTCCGAGGAACAGGCGTACATCGTCGAACGTCCGCTCGTAGGAGGCCACGTGCCCACGCCGCCCTTCGGACTTGCCATGGCCGCGCAGGTCGAGTGCATGGCAATTGAACCCATGCGTGTTCAGATGCGCGGCCACGTCTTGAAAGCATGCGGCGTGATGACCGAACCCATGCACGATGACAACCGCTGCCCGGGCGTCTCCGTCCGTTTCCCAGGCAAGCTCGCGAAGGCGAATGTCATCGGCCGTCTTGAAGTACGTTTCCCGGGGAACTGTATCAGTTGCGCTCATTGCGTCTGGCCCGCGTGCGCAACAAGCGTCGCCAGGTCCAACGCCCCCGGCGTGGGCACGTAGTTGAGATAGAACGTCACGATGCGGTCTCTCACCTCCGGAACCACACGCGCAGGTTCGAGCCAACCCTCCGGGCTCGATGCCAGCGAGGGATTGGACTTCGGATCGCCGGTGACACTCCCCATCAGCACCCCGTCGCCAAGCCTTGCAATCCCATTCAGCACCGTAAGCCCGAAGCGCCGAATATCTTCGTCATCGAAAACCTGCCCCTCCGCCGCGAGCATGAAGGGAAACGATGCCGTGAGCTGCCCGTGTGAAGTGTCCTCGCCGTTTACGGTGGAGCGTTCCACAACGCCCGTCACCGGCTCATCGGGAAGCCAATAGGGCCAGTAGTAGGCGCCATCCACGCCGAGGCTCAAGCGATGCTTGATATAGCGGCCCATGCGCAGCGCGCGGTCGCGATGTGTTTCATCTCCGGTGAGCTTCCACGCGGCCCACAAAGCACGCCCCATCGCGCTGAGCCGGTTGCCCGGCAGCACCTTGCCTTCAAGAATGTTCTCCTGATTCTTGCCCACGTAGTGGCCTTCGTCCTCTCCGGGACCGTTGCGCCACTGACTGTCGTGGAAGGCGAGCGTCTTGAGCGCCTCGGCGAGCAGTTCCCGATAGCGGGGACTGTCCGCCGCAAGCGTTTCCGGCGTTTCACGGAGCAGCAGAAGACAATCGAAAATGGGGTAGAGGATCATCCCGGTGTGCACCGCGAACACAGCGCGGCCGCGTTCCGCGTACTTGCCCGAACTCCACGCGGGGGCGACCTCGCCGGTCCAGAGTGCAACGCCCGTTCGATCATCGCGCGCGGCGAAGACCGCATCGATACAACGGAGATTCGCCACAAGGTACTTCGCATCGTGCGTGTTCCGGAACATCTGATTGAGGGCGATCATCGTGTAGGCGAGTCCCCACGCGATCCCTCCCGTTTCATTGCTGACGGTTCCCAACGCCTTATCCAACGCCTCACCGAGATAGAGCTGGTCGAATCGTTGGGGTGTGGCGTAGTCCGCCAATACCGGAACGGGCTCGACCTTGGGGAACTGCTCATGAAACTTGGTGAGGTAGGCCGCGTCTGCGTCCTCCTGCGCGAACGCCGCATGCGGCAGAATGAATACAATGTAAATGGCAAACAGCGTTCTGATCCTGATCGAATTGCTAATCACGGGCGCGTGCCTCCTCTCTTATTTCATCTTGGAAAGCGCAAGGATCTCTTCTGATTGCAGTGCGCGCCCGTAGATGCGCAGGTCCTTCATGCCGCCATTGAAGTAGTCGTGCGTGCCGAAACCGATGCGCAGCGGCTGGTCATTCGACACATCAATGGCACTCCCATCAAACGTGCGCGACGCCGCGACCTGTTTCCCGCCCACGAACAGGGTAAGCAGCCCCTTTCCGCGCACCGCCGCGATGTGACACCACCCCGGCGCAATCGCGTGATCGTGCGTCACGCAGCAGCCCGCCTCCATGGAATACACGCGCCCGGCCGGTAGCGTGCCGCAGAAGAGCTTGCCTTGGTACACGGCCATGGACCAAGCCCGCCGGTACCGCACGTCCGGAGTCGTGTCGAGTTGCCCTGTCCGAGTCCAATTCCCATCCGCTTCGTAGCGATAGACCTCCGCCAGCGGCAGCGTGCCACCATAGAGCTTGCCGTTGTACACGGCCATCGCCATGACCTCTTCTTCTTGGCCGAGCCTGCCGGTATTTTCCCACCCCATCGCCCCGTCATGGCGAAAGACGCGACCCCCCGGCCACGTGCCCACGTACAATTCGCCGTGATGCTGGGCAAACGAATACGTCTGTGTCACCCCCGCTGGCGTGCCGCAGTCTTCCCATTCGTCACCGCCACCGTAGCGGTAGACCCCCGCGTGCTCGACGTCGTAGCCGCTTCCGTACAGGTAGCCCCGGTGTATCGTCATCGCGGCGATGCGCCCGCCCAAGTGGCCGCAGGGCCGCCAGCTCTGCCCGCCTTCATAGCAGTACACTCCGGCCGGCTTGTACATTGAAGAAGCGTACAATTGGCCCCGGTACACGGTCAGCCCGAAAATCGCCTCCGGGTTGGGAAGCACCCCGCACGAGGTCCACTGCGTGCCCCCCTCGTAGCGGAAGATCTCGCCGCCGGGAGTCTCGTTCTCGGATTCCGCGATGGACGACCCGCTCGACCGGTAATGCGATGCGGCGGCATAAAGATGTCCCTCATGCACCGCCAGCGAGGTCACGGCGTTGCACGCCGCCGGTGCTCCGCAGTCAACCCATTGCGCCTCGCCTGCATAACGATAGACATGACCCGCCTCGGTCTTGCCGGTCTCAAAGGTCCCGGCGTACAGATCCCCTTGGTGCACGCAAAGTGCCCACACCATGATGCTGTTGCCAGGCCGCCCGCAGTCGCGCCATTCCGACGGTGGCGTGCCCGAGTCGATGCCGAAGAACAGATTGCGGTGGTTGGCTTGGCTCGAGGTGACGCCCGCGAAGTTCATGAGGGAGAGATTGATTCCCTTGCGGGAAGTGGGGTCGAACTTTGACACGATGTCCCCCAGCACATGGTCCAGGATGGGGGCCGTGTGCAGCCATCCGGCTACGGAGAACTCGCCGTCACCGGTCAGGATCCCCTGCGAGTTGGGCACTTCCATTACCGAATTGCGCCCGTCAAACCACGCCGCGCCATCGCGAAACACCAAGCCGCGGGCGTCTCCCGCGTGAGTTCCGCGCGCATCCTGGGCATCTGTCGCCAGGGGCCAGTGGGCTTGAAGACTGTCTTCCATGTTCATAGAGGCTCCTCAAAGGCATTGAGCTGCTTGCGTTGAGTATCCAGAAACGGACCCCGCCCGGGGATTGATTGCGCGGGCGGCTTCCGCGGCCCCGAGCGGCCTCCTGAGTGAGCGAGTGCGAACCGCCGTCGCCGTGGAAACGTGCACGCAACAACCATACTGCTCCCCCGGAGGAATTCGCGGTCCAATGATCTGAGAGATCAAATCCGAGATCTCAGAAACCGGTATATCACGCTATCACGAATTCGGGACTGGTTCTACTGTATAATCCCTTGGTTACCGCCCGTCACTACTGAAATGGAAGGAGTCGAGCATGCGAAAGCTCGTGAAGAAGTACATCAATTGGCAGAACTCGCGCAAATTCGCCAAGGTCGGCAAGCGTTGCCGCTTCTACGGCACCGACATCGAAGTCGAGGGACACGTTGAGGTTGGCGACAACGTTCATATCCGCGATCACTGCATTTTTCGCACGCGCAAGGACGGCAAGATCATATTCAAAGACCGGAGCATGGTGAGCTGGTATGTCATCATTGAAAGCTCCTCGCTAGTGGAGATTGGAGAAAACGCCGGTCTCGCCGAGAACGTCATCATTCGCGACGGTACCCACCTCATCTATGGCACCAAGGAGCACTGGCGTTTCACCCCCCACATCATCAAACCGACCATCATCGGGGCCAACGCCTGGATCGGCAGCCGCGCCTACATCTCCTACGGAGTCACCATTGGGGAGGGGGCCGTGGTCGGCGTTGGCAGCATTGTCACAAAGGACATTGGCCCTTACGAAGTATGGGCGGGCGCCCCCGCACGGTATGTCGCCCATCGCACGGACGACGTCCCCCCGCAGAAGCTTGCAGAGGCCGAGGAACTCTTGAAGATCCAGGGGATTCGCCACGACCGCCGGGAAGACTATTAGCGGACGGAGACCGGGCGTTTTCCAACCCATGTCTGCGAGAACCGCCAGGCGCTTCCGGCAGGGTGAAGGCGCGTGTCAGACCCGGCCTAATCCTCTTGTAGGCTCTCCGCTTTCCGAAGCCGGCAGGCTGGTTCTCTTGGTATTCCACGGCCCGGGCGTCATGTCACGCCCGGGCTGGCCTCTCTGGTCTCGCATCTGTCCTTCCGGATTACCCGCTTCCCGGAGGATTCCGGGTTGATTCTGAGAATGCTGGGGAATTCCTGGCAGCGAAGCTGTATAATAATCGTGGGGTGGGAAAGTGGTGATGTCTTATGTGCTGGGGGCTCAGTCTCTCCAATAGACATCCAATTCCAAAGGATCATGGACCATTCGGTCCGTGCCAAGTCATGCCTGATTGTCGGAAGGCCCTGAAGTCCATGGGGCGATGCCGAAGGCGTGCCCATGCATTGTGCATGAAGCCGCAATTTGCCATGCGAATGAGCTAGAAAGACAATCGTATGAAATCCCCGCACGAAGAGCGAAAGCAGGGCCTATCGGCCGGTGCCAAGGGACACGGTGGAGAACGCATGCCCGCCCCTCCCCGTACGCCTCCCCAGGGTCATTCCAACGAAATGGCCAAGCGGCGTATCGGAGAACTGCTGGTTGAGGCGGGCTTGGTTCAGGTAGGGCAGCTTCAGGAAGGGCTGGCTCTGCAGTCCGTCAGAGGCGGCAAGATCGTGGAGACCCTCATCCTTCTCGGCCACCTCAATGCCGATGCTTTCCTTTCCTTTCTGGCCAGGCAGCCGGGCGTGGCCAGTATCGACCTCTCCAAGTATTTCATCCCGCGCGAGGTAAGGGGATTGATCCCCCGGGATATGGCCATCAAGCATGAGATCGTTCCCATTGACCGGCTGGGCCATCTGCTCACTGTCGCGATGGCGTGCCCCCTCGATTCTGCCGTCGTGCGGGATATTGCGCTACGGACGGGCTTGCAGGTGAAGCCCTTGTTGTGCGCGGCGTCCGATATTCGCGCCGCCGTCGACCGGTACTACGCGACCGATGACGTTGACCTGCCTGACGCGCAGGTGGTGGAGCCGGGAGTGGGGGGTCTGGATGCCTCCTTCAAACTCTCGAATGTCGCCAGGATGATCCGGCAGATTGATTCGCTGCCCGTCTTGCCCGAGACGGTGCGCCGGGTCCAGGAAGCAACGCTGAACCCGCTTACCTCCGTGCGCAACGTGTCCGATATCATCGTGCTCGACCCGCCCATCGCGGCCAAGGTCCTGAGCGTGGCGAATTCCGCGGCCTACGGGTTTCCGCACCGAATCGACGATGTAACGCTCGCCGTGTCCCTCCTGGGGTTGTACGAAACCTACTCGATCGTCCTTTCGGTTGCGGTCATCAACGTGTTTGATAAATCCAAGACGTTTGACTACCGGGCCTTCTGGCTATCCTCGATCTGCTGTGCTGCGGCGACACGCATCGTCGCCAAGGCAAGCGGACGCTCAAGCATGAC